>JAAZDZ010000547.1 GCA_012512545.1 Alcaligenaceae bacterium
CTCATGCAGTGTGGTGCAAGTGCTTCTGGTTCGGGCCTGAAAATTAATCAAACAGGACACCCGCCAAAGGGTCTGAGGTTGGCATGCGGTCAGGCGTCCGGTGGCCTATTGTGCCTGACTGCGCGCCAATTGTTTGATGAGACAAATAATTTTTATATGATGTCGGACAGGCATTGCCGCCTGTCCCGACCAACCATCCGGCCCAGCCACCGGCCAGAAACCCTGTGAGCCTCAATATGAAAAACCGTGAATTGCTCAGCCTTTCAGCAGTAGAGATGCGCCGCCAGATCGGCGCACGAACGCTTTCGGTGCCCGAGCTGGTGGATGCCTGCATCGAACGCATCGAGGCTGTGAACCCTGCGGTCAACGCGGTGACGGCCACGTGTTTTGAGCGTGCCCGCCAGGAAGCTCAGGCAGCGCAGCAGCAGGTGATGCGGGGCGAACCGCTGGGCCTGCTGCACGGCCTGCCCTTGGGCGTGAAAGATCTTGAAGACACCGCCGGGCTGCTGTCTACTTATGGCTCGCCCCGTTTCCGGAGCCATGTTCCCGCTCATGACAACAGCCTGGTCGCCAGTCTGCGCAATGCGGGCGCCATTGTGCTGGGCAAGACCAACGTTCCTGAAATGGGTGCGGGTGCCAACAGCCGCAACCCGGTCTGGGGGGCGACTGGCAACCCGTTCAACCCCAGCCTCAATGCCGGAGGCTCTTCAGGCGGTTCGGCAGTAGCATTGGCGCTGGACATGATGCCGGTCTGCACCGGCTCCGATACCGGAGGGTCTCTGCGGATTCCCGCCGCCATGAACGGCGTGGTGGGTTTCAGGCCGTCGCCGGGCCTGGTGCCCGTGGATCGCCGCCAATTGGGCTGGACCCCGATTTCCGTTGTCGGCCCCATGGGCCGCAATGTTGAAGATACCTGCCTGCAGCTGGCCGCCACCCTTGGTCTGGATGATCGCGACCCGCTCTCGTATCTGCCCCAGGCCGCGGGTGCTGGTTTTTCGCAGCCGCGTCATGTTGACCTAGCTTCCCTGCGCGTAGGCTATACCGAAGACTTTGGCGTGTGTCCGGTGGATGATGGCGTTCGTCAGGTGTTCCGCGAACGCATTGACGCCATCCGCCATCTGTTCCGCAGCTGCGATCCTGTAACACCGGATATGGCCGAGGCCGATCGCTGCTTCGATGTGGTGCGCGCCATGGGTTTTGTGGCCAGCTTCAAGGAAGCCTACGAAAAAGAGCCGGAACTGCTTGGCCCCAATATCCGGGCCAATTACGAAATGGGGGCGAGCATGTCGCTGGCGGATGCCGCCTGGGCACATCTTGAGCAAACCAGAATCTTCCGCAACTTCCAGCAGCTTTACAACGATGTGGACATCGTGATCTCGCCGACCACACCCGTTTCGCCCTTTCCATGGACACAGCTTTACCTGGATGAAATCAACGGGCAGAAAACCCGCAATTATTACCACTGGCTGGGGCTGACGTATGTGATCACCCTGGTGACCAACCCCACGATTTCCCTGCCCTGTGGCATTGATCAGAACGGCATGCCGTTTGGCTTGCAGATTGTGGGGCGGCATCGTGGCGATTTTGCCTTGCTGAATATCGCTTACAGCCTGGAAGCCGCTTTTGCTGCGAATCCGGCCACTGCCAGGCCCCTTCCCGACCTTCAGAGCCTGCTCGCCCCGCGCCCGGATCTGCAGTCCATCGTCACTCATCCGCCTGTCTATGGCGGCGCGGCAGGGGCCGATGCGCATGCGCCGGTATAAGTTGCAGGCAACCGTGCTGTCTGCGGGCTCCGTGCATTAAGCAAACGTTGCCGACAGGCTGTTTTCCGTGTGCAGAGGCTGAAGGTGACTCAGAAAAGTCTGGGTGGCGGCTGTCCAGGAAAAATTCTGCGCATGGGCCGCCGCGGTTTCGCGGGGAATGGCAAGCGCCTGCAGGCAGGCATGGCGCAGATCCTCATTCACTGCGCCTGCGCCCGAATCGCCCAGGACATCAAGGGTGGATCGGGCGGGCAGCGCGCCGACAGGGCAGCCGCAGGCCATGGCTTCCAGCAATACCAGCCCGAAGGTGTCAGTCAGGCTGGGGAAGACAAAAACATCCGCCTGCCGGTAGTAGCGGGCCAGCTCAGCCTGTGGTCTGGGGCCAAAAAAACGGGCGTGCGGATAGCGGGCTTTCATTGAGTCCAGCGCGGGGCCGCCGCCCACCACCCATTTTTCACCCGGCAAGTCCAGATTCAGAAAGGCATCCAGGTTTTTTTCCACGGCGACCCGTCCCGCATAGAGAAATACCGGGGATTGGCGGGGTGTGATGGGCGTTTCGTCTGGCGGGGGCGCCGGATTGAATCTTTGCAGATCCACGCCGCGCGACCACACCACGACCTTGCCGGGGTCGAAACCGTGCGCCAGCAGATCTTCCCGCATGCCTGCGGTGGGCACCATGGTGCGCGCCGCAGCGCCATGGAAACGCCTCAGCCAGCGGTAGCCCAGCGTGACGGGCAGGCGGGTGCGGGCATGAACATACTCTGGAAAACGGGTGTGGTAGGCCGTGGTGAAAGGCCGCCCCGCCTTGACCAGGTAGCGGCGCGCCGCCAGGCCCAGCGGGCCTTCCGTGGCGATATGCACGGCATCCGGCTCATATTCTTCAATCAGCCGCTTCAGCTTTGCCGGGGTGGCCAGGGAGAGCGGTATTTCCGGGTAGCTGGGACACGGCACAGACCGGAACAGACCCGGCTGGATGACTTCCACCTGATGGCCCATGCGGCTGAGCTCCCGGCAGGTCTGGCCCAGAGTGAACACCACTCCGTTGACTTGCGGGGACCACGCGTCGGTGATGATCAACAGCTTCATGTGTGTTTTCCTGTTGGCTCCAGTCAATCAGTTCGAGCCGTCCGTTTTCATGTTCTACCAGGGCGGTCAGGCTTTCCACCCAATCGCCGTCGTTGCAATACAGAATCCCATCCACTTCGCGCATTTCGGCCTTGTGGATGTGGCCGCACACCACGCCATCGTAATCGCGGCGCCGGGCTTCTTTGATGATGAGCTGCTCATAGGCCGAGATGAACGAAACAGCGTCCTTGACCTTATGCTTCAGATATTGCGAGAGCGACCAGTATCCCAGGCCCAGGCGGTTGCGGGCGCGGTTGAACCAGTGGTTCAGCATCAGGATGAAGGTGTATAACTGGTCGCCCAGATAGGCCAGCCACTTGGCATACTGGATGACGCCGTCGTACTGATCGCCATGGGTCACCCACAGGCGGCGGCCATCGGCGGTCAGGTGCTCGGCTTCCAGACGCACCTCTACACCGCCAAAGAAATGGCCATCGTACTGACGCGCGAATTCGTCATGATTGCCGGGTATGTACACCACGCGCGTTCCCTTGCGCACTTTGCGCAGGAGTTTCTGCACCACATCGTTATGGGCCTGTGGCCAGTTCCAGCGTTTTCTCAAACGCCAGCCGTCAACGATGTCGCCCACCAGATACAGGGTGTCGGAATCATGGCGGCGCAGGAAATCCAGCAATCGTTCAGCCTGGCAACCCGCCGTGCCCAGATGCAGGTCAGAAATCCAGATAGTGCGGTAGCGCTTGACGGGAAGATCGGTATTTACCACTGACGACTCGTATTAAGGTTCCACGGCGAGCATTAAGCCATTCCCATGTGATGCCGGCATGACAGCCGGATGACAGAAAAAATACACCGTGGCGGTTGTCGCAAAGGGTGGGGGACTGCCATGTTGTTGTCATGTGCCACAGGTATTCCTTAGGGGTTTCCGGGTGGAACCGGGGCGTTTCTCTTATTGCAGTGGCAGCGGGGACTGAGTGTCACTGCTGAAACCAGGGAGTACAGCGGCAGTGAGCATGAAGATCGCAGTGGTGGGAACGGGCTATGTGGGGCTGTCGAACGCCTTGTTGTTGGCGCAGCGCAATCGGGTCGTGGCGCTGGATATTGTCGAAGAACGCGTGCGGGCGTTGAATGCAGGCCGTTCGCCAATCGCCGATACGGAAATCGAGGCCAGTCTGCAGGGCGGGCGGGTGGATTTTCAAGCCACCCTGCAGCCTGACGAGGCATACGGGAATGCCGATTATGTGGTGATTGCCACGCCAACTGATTACGACCCGCGCACCAACCGTTTTGACACGGCCAGCATTGAACAGGTGGCGCAGGACGTTCAACGCATCAACCCGGCTGCTGCCATGGTGATCAAATCAACCGTGCCAGTAGGGTATACCCGTGGCTTGCGGGAACGGCTGGGTACGAATCGCCTGTTTTTCTCGCCCGAATTCCTGCGCGAAGGGCGGGCCTTGTACGACAACCTTCACCCTTCGCGTATTGTGGTGGGCGACCGTTCTGAGCACGGCAGGCAATTTGCCGACATGATGCGCGAGGGGGCTCTGCGCAAGGAGGTTCCCGTTCTTCTGACCGGCTCGACCGAAGCCGAGGCGATCAAGCTGTTTGCCAATACCTATCTGGCGATGCGGGTGGCGTACTTCAATGAGCTGGATACCTTTGCAGAAACCCACGAACTGGACCCACGGCAGATCATCTATGGGGTGGGCCTGGACCCGCGCGTAGGCAACCACTACAACAACCCTTCGTTCGGTTATGGAGGCTATTGCCTGCCCAAGGATACGCGTCAGCTGCTGGCCAATTACGATAATGTGCCCAGCAACCTGATACGCGCCATTGTCGAGGCCAACAGCACCCGTAAGGATTTCATTGCGGAATCCATACTCAGGAAACAGCCACGGGTGGTGGGCATCCACCGCCTGGTAATGAAGGCAGGTTCCGACAACTTCCGTACATCAGCGGTGCAGGGGGTGATGAAGCGCATCAAGGCGCGGGGCGTGGAAGTGGTCGTATACGAACCCACCCTGCAGGCGCCGCACTTCTTCCGTTCGCAGGTGCTGCGCGACCTTGAGGAGTTCAAGCGGGTCAGCGATGTCATCGTTGCCAACCGCCTGAGCCACGACTTGGCAGATGTGCAACACAAAGTATATACGCGCGACCTGTTTGGCAAGGATTGACCACGCGCCAAAGCGCAAGCCTCGTCCTTCAGGGCGAGGTCAAGCGAGGCGGTCAGTCTTCCTGCACTGATTTCAGTTCGTTGTCTTTGAAGTTCAGTGTGAAGCTGGTCAGGTGCGCGGTGTCGCCGCTTTGAATGTCCAGTTCCAGACGGTTGCCGTCAAGCCTGGCGTTTTTCAGTTGCACCGCCTTGCCCGCTTTCCAGATATCGGCTTCGATCTCCTGAAACTTCTGGCGCAGTTCCATGCGATAGGGGGTGCCGTCCCAGCCTTCCCATTCCCACGTACCCGCTATCTGGGCGGGCACTACCCATTTGTAGATTTTGACGCCGCTCAATTCAAGGAGTTCGTCCGGTTTCCAGTCGCCCATGCTGAATGCATGAGACACAATGCGGGTGCCCGGGCGCAACTCACTGAGAAGGCGGGGCCGCAGTTGGAGGTTGACGGAATCCAGCAGGTAGAGCGTGACGACTGTCGCGGCGCTGATGTCTGCGGTGAAGATGCTGTCTTCGATGAAATCGACAAGATATTCAACACGCGTGAGGCCAGCGTATTCCATGGCGTCGGCAATTCGGTACGGGTCGATTTCTATGCCGATGCTGCGGGTGTTGTAGTGCCTGGCGGCGGCCACGACGATGCGGCCATCGCCTGCGCCCAGATCATAGAGCAGGTCTTGCGGGCCTGTGCCCGCCAGTTCCAGCATGGCCTTGACGACACCTTCGTCGGTGGGGACAAAGGGTACGTCCAGGAACGTATCCGGCTCCAGGGAATAGTTGTCAGGGTCGTCGACCAGATCTCTGAACAAAGCTCATACCTTGCAAGGAAGGTTGGGCGGGTGCAGCATCGCCTAACACATGTTGATGGCCTGCGAAACAGGTGTTGACTGATTATAGGGGAGAGCGGGCCGCTCAGCGCCGCTGCCGATGGTTCCTGCCGTTTGAGCGGCGATCATTGCGGCCTTTGGCAGTGTGGTGCGACCGCCCGTTGTTGTCCCATTTACGCGAGTGCCGCCTGTCATCGCTCGTAAGGATGTTTCCCAACAGGCCGCCTGCTGCAGCGCCACCGATGGTATATACC
>JAAZDZ010000548.1 GCA_012512545.1 Alcaligenaceae bacterium
CTATATATGTAACTAAATATTTTTCACGCACCAGAAAGAAGGCAGCAGGTGTGAATGCCGGTTCGTCCTGCGCAGAAAAAACCGAAGGCTCCGGTCAAAGGGCCTTCGGTGTCGCCGTGCAACCGGCATGGCTCAGACGCCAGAGTGCTGTTCAACCACGCCTTCTGTAATCAGGGTTTCGATTTCGGCTTCACTGTAGCCTGCTTGCAGGAGGATTTCGCGAGAATGCTGCCCCAGTACGGGCGGGGGCAGCTTGGCATCGCGAGGCTGATTGTTCAGGGTGACCGGGTAGGCGATATGGGGGATTTCGCCCAAGGTCGCATGTTCGCTCTTGACGACGATGTTGCGCGCTTGAACCTGCTCATGGTTCAGGGCGTCGGCCAGTGTGTGGATGGGAGAGACCGGAACACCTGCGGCCAGCAGCGCTTTCTGCCATTCATCGGTTTTGCGCGTCCGCATTTTTTCAGCAACCAGGTCGCAGGTCGCCTGGAAGTTGGCGACGCGATCTGCATTAGTGGCGAAACGAGGGTCGTTTTCGTATTCCTGCAGAGCTGCGGTTTCGCAGAATTTTTTCCAGAGGCGGTCGTTGCCCACGCCCAGCATGATGGAGCCATCCTGCGTATCAAACACCTGATAGGGGCATAGCGAGGGGTGCGCGGTGCCCATGCGCGAAGGCACTTTGCCGGATGCCCAGTAGTTGTGGGCCATATAGCCCATATAGCCCATGGCGGTGTCGAGCAGCGATACTTCCACGTAAGCGCCCTGGCCGCTGCGCTGCTTTTCCAGCAGGGCAGCAAGTATGCCGGACACCGCGTGCATGCCGGTGCCAAGGTCAACCGGTGAGAAACTGACGCGCGCCGGGTCTCCCCCTGCTTGCCCGATACTGCTGATCATGCCGCTGAATGCCTGCAGCATGACATCGTAGCCGGGCTCGGTGCCCAGCGGCCCGTTGCGGCCGTAGCCGGAGATCTCGCAATAGATGATGTCCGGGACGAGGGCCTTGATGGAATCGTAGTCCACTTCCAGCCGTTTGGCGGTGCCGGAACCAAAACCCTGGATGACGACATCGGCGTCGGCAATGATGCGGCGGAAGGCCCGCTTGCCCTGGGGGCTTTTCAGGTCCAGGGCAATGCTCTTCTTGTTGTGGTTCACGGCCATGAAGCTGGCGGATTCACCGCCGCGCAAAGGCAGCCATGCGCGGGTATCGTCGCCCTGCACGGGCGGTTCGACCTTGATCACATCTGCACCCAGGTCGCCCAGGTATTGCGCACACAGGGGGCCGGCCAGCACCTTGCTCAGATCAATGATTTTTATCCCATTCAGGGGAGACATTGTTTTTCCTGCCATGATTATTGCGGCCGCTTGAGCAGCAGGTATTTCTGCAGGCCGTCCATGACGATTTCGCCGCGCTGGTTCTTGATTTCAGAGCGCAGGGTAATCACGCCGGTCGTGTTGCCTGGCTTCAGATCCACGACTTCCAGCGAAGGGTAGAGCGTGTCGCCCACAAAAACCGGTTTCAGAAAACGGCTGCTTTGCTCGATGAACGCTTTGAGGGAGAGTTCGACCATGTGTGGAAACAATCCTGCGCCGGCCGCGCTTTGAATCAGCACCTGGAAACCATGGGCCAGCATGTGAGGCATGCCGTGCGCGCGGCAGTATTCCACATCGTAGTGAACCGGGTGGTTGTCGCCACTGGCCATCTGGAATGCTGCGAACAGGGCATCCGTCATGGTGCGTGAAGGAATATTGAAGCGTTCGCCTTTTTCAAAGTCTTCAAAGTAGCGTTGTTCGCAGAGCTGATGCTGAATCATTGAGTGTGTCCTATGTATGCGGGATGAGATGAGGATAGCGCATGCGGCGCCCGCCTTTGCTTTGCTGTCCGGCGCAGGTGCGGTGGCGTCATGCCGCGCTGGACAGCGTCTCTGCAAGGGCGTCAGTTGCGTTGCATGTCCGATTCCTTGACTACATCGCGCCATTTGTCGATTTCACCCGCGATGAAAGCGTCAAGCGCAGCCGGGTCGGGCTTGTCTTCAAGAAGCAGCCCCATGGTGTTGGCCCGCTCCTGCAGTTGTTCGTCGTGCAGGGCGGCTTCAAGCGTGCTGCGCAGTTTTTCGATGACTTCCGGGTCTGTGCCTGCAGGCACCAGGGCTGCGTTCCAGGTGTACGACTCGTAGCCAGGCAGGGCTTCGGCCACTGCCGGGGTATCCGGCGTTTGCGGCAGGCGCTCTTTCATGGTGGTGGCGATCAGGCGCACAGTGCCCGACTGCACTTGGGCCAGACCGGTTGGCGCGCTGTCAACCATGAAGTCAGCATGGCCGCCGATCACATCCGCCATGGCGGGGGCGCTGCCACGATAGGGTACGTGAGTGGCTTCGAAACCACCGATATGGTTGAGCAAGGCGCCGCCCAGGTGAGGCGCGCTGCCAATACCTGCGGATGCGTAGTTGACCGTGCCCGAGTTCTTTTTCAGATACTCAAGGAATTCCGGCAGCGTCTTGACCGGCACATCGTTATTCACGACCACCACCAAGGGCGCGCGCGCAGCCAGTCCGACGGACGCGAAATCGTTAACCGGGTCGAAGCTCAGGGTGTCATGCAGGCTGGGGTTAACCGAGTGAGCGACGGTCGAAAGCAGCACGGTATAGCCGTCGGCAGGCGCTTTGGCCACGGTTTCAGTCCCGATCATGGTGCCGGCGCCCGCGCGGTTCTCGATAATCATGGTGGTGCCAAGCTGCCTGCCCCAGACCTCGGTCAAGGCGCGGGCAAAGGTATCGGTCGGGCCGCCTGCGGCGTAGGGCACAACCAGGGTGATGGGCTTTTCGGGATAGGCGGCCAGGGCGGGAGCTGAGGCCAAGAGCGCGATACTGCATGTGGCAAGGCTGAGCCAGCGACGGGAAATCATGAAATTGTCCTTTTAAAAACTTGAATGTGAATTCAGTGTTCACACTATAAATTTGCCCTATACCTCAAGTCCAATTGAAAATTTCCCTGTTTAGATTAGAATTTTTCTAATTTGTTGGGTTCTGGCAGCGAGCCGGAACGCAAACCGGTTCCTGTCGGGCGCAGAGGAACTGCGGCCCGGCGACCAGGGTTCTTCACAAATAGAGTGCTACATGAGATACGAGTTGACGGATCTGCGCATTTTCATGGCCATTGCCAATGCCAAGAGCTTGACAAATGGCGCGGCGGAAATGCATCTGACCGCCCCCACAGCCAGCTATCGGCTGAAGAACCTGGAGGCCGCGCGGGGGGCGTCCCTGTTCAATCGCACGCCCAAAGGCATGACTCTGACCGCAGCAGGAGAAACGGTGTATCGCTATTGTCAGGTCGTGTTGGCGAATATCGACCAGTTGCATGGTGAAATGGGGCGCTATACAGCCGGGGTGATCGGGCAGATCCGCGTCTTCGCCAACAGCAGCACCCTCAACCAGCTGCCCGTTCCCCTCAGCCGTTATCTGGCCGCATACCCCAACGTCAATATTGATCTCGAAGAACACCTCAGCGACGAAACCGTGCGCGCGGTGCAGGAGAACAGGGCGGATATCGGCCTGGTGGCCAGCGTGGTGCATTTGCGGGGGCTGGAATCCATCGTCTATGGGCATGAAGAGCTGGTGCTGATGACAATCCCCGGTCATCCGCTTACCCGGCTTGAACGGGTCACAGTCGATGTCGCGCTTCAGTACGATGTGGTGTCGGTGGGGCGAAACAGCAGCAACTTTCTGTATTTGCAGCAGATCGCCAGCAGCCTGGGCTGCCACATGAATGTGCGCGTCCACGTTCCCAACTTCGCCGCTGCCCTGCGCTGCGTGCAGCAAGGCGTGGGCATTACCCTGGTGCCCCGCAGCGTGGCGGAAACCGCCGCCAGAGAGCAGCGGGCAGCCATGGTGAGGCTGGATGAACCCTGGACTTTACGCCGCCAGATGATTGTGGCCCGTTCCATGTCGGAGCTGCCCGACTACACCAAGGCGTTCATCCAGCACTTGTGCGATTACGCCCAGGAAATCACGGAAGAGGGGGCAGGCGCATGATGGCGGGCACTTATATTTTCAATGGCAGTGAGAGTCAGTTGTCAGGGCAGAGAACTGCTCCAGCTGATCAGCAAAGGCGATAAAAACAGGAAGAGAAGTGTGGACACAAGAATGGCGCCTGCCGAGATCTGGCCGTAATTCGTGTAGCGGTCTGTATAGAGATAGCTGACAACGGCTACCGGCATCAGCATCTGCAGCACGACGACGCTGGCGACTTCGGGCGGCAGGCTCAGGGTGTTGATGATGACAATGCCTGCAACGGCGCCGGCAGCCAGCCGGATCACGCCCACCATGCTGCCTGTGCGCAGCCCGGTGCGTGACACCGTTGCCAGGGCGTAGCCCAGGCTGATCAGCATCAACGGCACGGTCAGCGAGCCCACCAGCTGCGCGCTCGACAAAACAGGGGCGGGAACGGAGGCATCCAGCAGCCGCAAGCCCACCGCAAGGATGCTGGCCAGCGCTACGCCATAAGGCCATTTGCCCTGACGAGTGGTAGAACGATTGGCCAGGCCGAGCAGCCAGACGCCTGCTGTGTGCTGGGCTAATGAAAAGATCGCGAAAATGGTCACGGCGACTGTCAGCCCGGTTTCGCCAAACGCCAGCAGCGCAACGGGCAGGCCCAGGTTGCCTGCGTTGGGGAACATGGTGGATGGCAGCAAGGCCAGCACCGGCAGTCGTAAGACATAGAGCAGAACCGCGCCGCACAGGCATGCGACCACCAGGCCCAGCAAGGCCGCATTGAGAATCTGCAGCAATAAGGCGTCGTTGAGCTGCGTGGTTACCAGGGTGTTGAAGACCAGCGCAGGCGTTGTGATCGACGTGACCAGCAGAGAAATGAATTCGCCCGGGTAGGCAAGTTTCCTGAAACCCCAGATGGCGCCGATTCCCACGCAGACGAAGACGGGCAATAACAGCGCCAGGATGCTGAGATACTGAGCAAGCCAGCTTGACATCAATAAACCTTCAAACCGGCAACGCTGCGGTTCTATCAGACGAAAAAAAGCGCCTACAGACGTAAGCGTTTCTTGGGAAACTAAACGGAAAAAGCCTGATAACTTTGTGAGCTATCAGGCTTTTGAATTTTTTGGCGGAGCGGACGGGGCTCGAACCCGCGACCCCCGGCGTGACAGGCCGGTATTCTAACCAACTGAACTACCGCTCCGCAGCGGTTGCCAAATGAATGGCGTCCCCTAGGGGATTCGAACCCCTGTACCCACCGTGAAAGGGTGGTGTCCTAGGCCTCTAGACGAAGGGGACAAGTACAGCAAGAAAATAATTATAACATCTAATTTTTTACTTGCAACTGCGCTTTTCAGTGCAGCCTTCGTTAGTGGTGGTGGAGGTAAGCGGGATCGAACCGCTGACCTCTTGCATGCCATGCAAGCGCTCTCCCAGCTGAGCTATACCCCCGGTACCGTTCACACTTTCAAGCAATTTACAGCTTGTGCTGGCCTTGGGTGTTGCCACCTTTTTCCTGCGGGCTGTTCGCTGTTTGTTTGTGTGACTAGCGAAGAAATAGAATTATGCACTGTTTATTTTTTTTGTGCAAGCCAAGGGTATATCCTGCGTGTGGTTTATGTGTCTTATTTGATAAATATCAAATTTGAAGGGGCAGGGGCTGGCTCATCATCATGGAGTCATGAAAAGAAAGAATTTCAATTCCTCGCGTCTTCCGGCTCTGCCCAGCCGGTGGCCCCGTTTGGGCATTGCGCAGAAGATTGGTGCGGTCTTCATGGCCTTGCTTCTGATCGCGGTGGTGAACATCATGCTGGTGGAGAGCATGATGACCAAATCAGACAACGTTGCAGACACTGTCAACGTTGCTGGCAAATTGCGCATGCTGGGGCAGCGTATCGCCTTGCAGACGGTCAATTATGGCCATGGGGTCGGTACGGGCGAAACGGAAGTCCGCCAGCTCATGGGCGATTTTGAAAGCGCGCTCAGGGTGCTTTCTGATGGCGGCCATGTGTTTGGTCTGAGCATTGAAGGCTTGTCTGTTGAGCACGATGCCCGATTAAGTGCTGTACGCGAGCAATGGCTGCTGTACCAGCGTTCAGTGCATCAGCTGCTTGGCGAGATTCAGAACAGTCACGACCGGGTGGGCGGTGATACCCACGCCTTGTTCGATGCAGGCAACAGCCTGAATGGTTTGCTGGAAAATGTCGTTGGCCGTTCTGCGGGCCTGCTGGAGCGCACTGAAACCTTGATGAACGGTATTCTGGCTGATGTCCAGGCGGCGCAGGCCGCCACCATGGGCCGGATGTATGCGCTGGTGTTCGCCGATGTGCTGTTGATTCTCCTGGCGTTTTCTGTCGTGCGGCGCCAGATCGTCGTGCCCTTGCGCGATCTTTCAACGCATTGCGCGGAATTGGCGGCGGGCAATTACAACACGCGTTTTGAAGTCTCCACCCACGATGAAATCGGCCATCTGGCGAAGGTGTTCAATGAATCGGCGGGGCGAATCGGTTCATTGGTCGAGCGGATCGAGCAGGAACGCCATAATCTCGTGCGTGCGGAAAGCATGTTCCGGGGCATCGCCGAAAACTCCATGGTAGGCGTCTATATCACTCATAAGGGACGCTTTATCTATGTCAATGCCAGGATGGCCGAAATGTTCGGCTATGAAGCCGACGCCATGGTGGAAAAAGTGCCATCCAACCATGTGTTTCCCCAGGGCGAGGGCCTGACCGACGAGCCGGGTGCCCGCAAGCGCCTTGGCGGAGATGTCCCGGGCTTGTGGCTGGAGAGAAAAGGCCGCCGCAAAGATGGTTCTGTCATAGAGCTGGAGATCTTCGGTTCGCTGATGGCGCTGGACGACGAGCTCGTTACCATAGGCATCGCCCTGGATATCACGCGGCGCAAGGGCATTGAAGCGCAGGCCAAGCTGGCCATGCTGGTGTATCGCCATAGCAGCGAAGCCATGGTGGTCACCGAACCGACCGGTCAGCTGATCAGCGTGAATCCTGCCTTTACGCTGATTACAGGTTATGGGCAGGAAGAAGTCGTAGGAAAGCGGCTCAATATCTTGAGTTCGGGCCGCCACGACGCCGCCTTCTATCAGAATATGTGGACGGCGATCAACACAACAGGGACGTGGGAAGGCGATATCTGGAACCGGCGCAAGAACGGCGAAATCTACGCCGAGCGGCTGTCCATCAACACCTGCTACGACGACGATGGCGTGCCCTTGTACCGTATCGGGCTGTTTTCCGACATCACCAAGCAGAAAGAGGCGAATGCCTTTATCTGGCAACAGGCCAATTACGATCATCTTACCGGCCTGCCAAACCGCCAGCTTTTCCAGGAGCGGCTGGAAAAGGAAATCAAGCGATCCGAAGCCACCGGCATTCCCATGGCGCTGGTTTACCTGGATATTGACGACTTCAAGGAACTCAACGACACGGTCGGCCACGATTTCGGCGATAAGCTGCTGGCCGCTGCCGCCAAGCGTCTGCAGTCGTGTATTCGCTCATCCGATACGGTGGCGCGTCTGGGGGGCGATGAGTTCATGCTGATACTGGGCAATTTGTCCGATTTCGACAGGGTGGACCGTATCTGCAATCAGGTGGTGGAGCGGCTTGCCGAGCCCTTCAAGCTGGACGGCGAGCAGGCGGCGATCTCCATCAGCATGGGCATCACCTTCTACCCGATGGATGGCGATTCAAGCAAAGATCTCATGCAGAATGCCGACCTGGCCATGTATGCGGCCAAGGCCCGCGGTAAACAGCAGGTTGTGCGCTTCCTCCCGTCCATGCAGACACACATGAATATGCGCAGGGAAATGGCCAAAGATCTTTCGGTGGCGTTGCAGGGCGACCAGTTCCATCTGACTTATCAGCCTATTGTTGAATTGAAGTCGGGCCGGATCGACAAAGTCGAATGCCTGCTGCGCTGGAAGCACCCGGATAAAGGCTTGGTCAGCCCCAATGTGTTCGTGCCCTTTGCCGAAGACACTGGCCTGATCAACAGCATAGGAAAATGGGTTTTCAAGCAGGCTACCGCGCAGATCGCCCAATGGTGTGAACTGCGCCCCGGGCTGCAAGCCAGCATCAACGTATCGCCCGTGCAGTTCATGAGCAAGGAACTGT
This sequence comes from Alcaligenaceae bacterium, assembly GCA_012512545.1. Classification (GTDB taxonomy): domain Bacteria; phylum Pseudomonadota; class Gammaproteobacteria; order Burkholderiales; family Burkholderiaceae_B; genus Yanghanlia. The sequence goes on from JAAZDZ010000548.1 coordinate 8,117, forward strand.
CCTCCGATGCCTGGCTGGAACACCTGACCGGCATGGGGTTGGAAGGCGGGCAGCTGGTGGTGGAAATCACCGAACGCCTGTTGATGGGCGTGGATGGCGATGTGTCCAGCAAACTGATCGCTTTCCGGGATGCCGGTGTGCAGATCGCCCTGGATGATTTCGGCACAGGCTATTCATCCATGTCCTATCTGAAGCGTTTTGACATTGATTACATCAAGATTGATCAGAGTTTCATTCGCAACCTGGGGCGCGATTCCGAAGACCTGGTGTTGTGCGAAGCCATGATCGGCATGGCGCACAGGCTGGGGCTGCAGGTGGTGGCTGAAGGGGTGGAAACCCCCTTGCAGCGGGATCTGCTCATCAAAGCGGGCTGCGATTTCGCTCAGGGGTATCTGTTCTCGCCACCCGTTCAGGCTGATCGCTTCGAAGATCTGCTGCGCGAAGGCCATATCGTTACGGCGATCAGCAAAGCGCACCAGAGCAGAACCGGCGTATTTGCCCACCGTACATAAGGGGTGATGCCCGAAGTGCCCTGAACTTCGACATCCAGCACGCCTTTCACATGCGCCTGTAATACGGCCCGTACGGTGCCATCGGGTGCGATGGCAGCCGTCATGCCGGTATTGGTGGCCCGCAACATGGGGCGGGCGGTTTCCAGGGCGCGCATGCGGGAAATCTGCAGATGCTGGCGCAAGGCCCACGATTCACCGAACCAGGCCAGGTTGCTGACATTCACCAGAATGCTGGCGCCTCCATGACCGGTGTCGCCCCTGACGCTTTGAATGATCTCTTCACCAAAAACGTCTTCGTAGCAGATATTGGAGGCTACCATCTGGCCCGCAATGGGCATGGGAGGCTGTTGCGGTGCGCCCCGGTTGAAATCCCCCAGGGGGATGCTCATCATCTCTACAAACCAGCGAAAGCCGGTGGGAATGAATTCGCCAAAAGGAACCAGATGGACTTTGTCGTAGCGCAGCGGCAGCCTGGCATTGATGATGTCATCAACCTGGGTGTTACCGTCAAAAGCCACGGTGCTGTTGGTGTAGCGGTCGCGGCCATCAATACGGTCGCGCAGCGGCAAGCCCATCAGCAAGGTGGTGTCGCGTTCCCGGGCGATGTTGATCCAGTGCTCCCACACCTCAGGGGGCACACGGTCTTGCAGCAGCGGCACCACGGTTTCAGGCAGGACGGTCAGCGCCGGTTCCTGCCCCGTTTCCTTGGGTGCCAGCCGCGTCAGCATCATGTAGTCGCGGATGCCCTGCTCGATATGGGCAGGGTCGAATTTTTCGGCCTGAGAAATATTGCCCTGCACCAGGCGTATCAGCACAGGTTCGCCATAGGGGCTGGACCAGGAAATATACGAAAGCCCCATGCCTGCCAGGCCGGTGGCCAGGCTGAGCGCCAGGGCGCTGGCGGATTGCACGTCGTGGCCGGTCTTGCGGCCCAGTATCAGCAGGGCAATAGCGGCAGAAGCAAAAGCGGCCAGCCAGGCCACCCCATAAACGCCGGACAAGGCGGCCCAGGGGGCCAGCACGCCTTCCACATGGGCATAGCCGATGTTCAGCCAGGGAAACCCGGTGAAAAGCGTGCCGCGCAGCCATTCGCCAAGAGTCCAGCATGAAGCCCAGGCCAGGGCGGCCAGTATGACGGCGACCGGTTCCGGGCGGATGCGGTCGCGCAGCAGCCGCCACGCAAGCAGGCAGGCCAGCACGCCGAAGAGCGACAGGGCCGCGGCAAACAGCAGCAGAGCGGCTATGGCCATGAGCAGCGGCATGCCGCCGTACTGGTGCATGCTGATGGTCAGCCAGTACAGGCCGGCTGAAAACTGGGCGAAACCGAACAGCCCGGCATGCCTGGCAACGTTGCGCGCGCTTTCAGCCTGCAGCGTGTGCCGGGCCAGAAAAGCCAGACAGGCAATCTGCACATAAGGCAGAGCCCAGGCGGGCAGGGGGTAGGGGGCGAAGGCCAGTGAATGCAGGGCGCCGACAATCAGCAGCAGGGCGTGTCGCAGCGCGATCGGGCTGTGGAGATAGGAACGCGGATTCACTATGGCCTCGTGATGCGGGAAGGGGGCTTGTGGGGCGCGTCGCCGCGGTTCAGGCGGGCCGCCCCATTATGGCCCGGCAGATTCCGGCGCGGCGGTCGCTGCTTCGTCAAGCTGGATATGCAGCCACAGGGCACGACGCGCATCTGCGCCCACTACAGTGATGTTCAGACCGGCGTGGTTCAGGCTGTCGCCCCGGCGTGGAATACGGCCCAGTTCGGCCGCCAGCCAGCCGCCTACGGTGTCGTAATCGTCGTCGGGCAGTTCGGTGCCGAAGGTCTTGTTGAAGACTTCGATTTCCGTGATGCCCATGGCGCGCCAGCTGTTGGTGCCGGTCTGGAAAATCGTCTTTTCGGCTTCCTCGTCGTATTCGTCCTCGATTTCGCCGACGATTTGCTCAAGCACGTC
>JAAZDZ010000047.1 GCA_012512545.1 Alcaligenaceae bacterium
CTTGAGCGGCAGATGAGTAGCAATGGTGTCGGCCAGGCGGCCGGGATCGTCGATTCCCGTCAGCGAGGTGAGGATTTCCTGGGGAATCTTCTTGTTGAGTTTGACGTATTGTTCAAACTGAGCCATGACAGCGCGGCGCAGCGCTTCGACCTCGGCGCTGTCGCCGGTTTCGGGCGTCAACGGTACGGCCACGGCGCTGAAATGCGTTTCGGCGTCAGTCACGCTCTCAATGCGCGCGCGCTGCAACCCCTCAACCAGCACTTTGACTGTGCCGTCGGGCAATTTGAGCATTTGCAGAATGCTGGCCACGCAACCGATCTCGTAGAGATCGTCGGGGCTGGGGTCATCCTTGCCGGCCGACTTTTGCGCAACCAGCATAATGTGATTGCCTGCTTCCATGGCCAGTTCCAACGCCTTGATGGAGCGTGGGCGACCAACAAACAGGGGAATCACCATATGCGGGAACACCACCACATCGCGCAACGGCAACAGTGGCAGGTCCATGGGTTCCGAAGTAAGAATCTGGCTCGCAGACATAGTTACTTTCCTTAAAATTTCGGCTGTAGAAGCGAAAGGGAAGCGTGGGGGTAAGTGAAAAGCCCCTGGCCTCCCTTGGGTTCTGTTTGGCTGATTTGCATACTTACCTTCGGCGCCTGGCCTGACCATGCATCCGAATATAAATGCGCTAACTAATCCAACAGCGCATTAGCCAGCGTCTTCTTTGCAGTGTAGATGGCGACGGCTGCAGGAATTTCAAGCCGCGCTGCCGAAATGGTTGTAATCAGGCTGCCCCTTTGAGTTTGCCGGAAGCTTGTGCCTTGGGGCTTTCCCAGGCCGTGCCTTCCGTACCATCTTCGTAAATCAGCATGGGCACACCGTGCCCGGTTACCGCGTTTTCATCCAGCACCACCTGCTTCACGTTCTTCAGGGAAGGCAGTTCGTACATGGTGTCGAGCAAGGCTTGTTCCACGATGGAACGCAGACCTCGCGCGCCGGTACGACGCTTGATTGCGCTTTTCGCGATTGCCGTCAGCGCAGCCGGGTGCACTTCCAGTTCGACGTCTTCCATCGCAAAAAGTTTCTGGAACTGCTTGATGAGCGAGTTTTTGGGTTCCGTAAGAATACGGACCAGCGCATCTTCATCAAGTTCCTGCAAAGTGGCCAATACAGGCAGGCGCCCCACGAGCTCGGGGATCAGGCCGAACTTGATGAGGTCTTCGGGCTCGACTTCGCTGAAGAGTTCGCCCACGCCTTTTTCAGTCTTGGTGTGCACGGAGGCCGAGAAACCGATGCCGGAGCGCTCGCTGCGGTCGCGAATGACCTTTTCCAGGCCATCGAAGGCGCCACCCACGATGAACAGAATGTTGGTGGTATCGACCTGCACGAAATCCTGGTTGGGATGCTTGCGGCCACCCTGCGGCGGCACGGACGCCACCGTGCCTTCGATCAGCTTGAGCAGCGCCTGCTGCACGCCTTCGCCCGAGACATCGCGTGTGATGGACGGGTTATCGGCCTTGCGCGAGATCTTGTCGATTTCATCAATGTAGATGATGGCGCGCTGCGCCTTTTCCACATCGTAGTTGCAGCTTTGCAGCAGCTTCTGAACGATGTTTTCAACGTCTTCGCCCACGTAACCGGCTTCGGTCAGCGTGGTGGCGTCAGCCATGACGAAAGGCACATCAAGCATGCGCGCCAGTGTCTGGGCAAGCAGCGTCTTGCCCGAGCCGGTCGGGCCTATGAGCAGGATATTGCTCTTGCTGAGCTCGACGTCGTCGCCCTTGACTTCACCATAGCGGATGCGCTTGTAGTGGTTGTAGACGGCCACGGCCAGCGTGCGCTTGGGCTTTTCCTGCCCAATGACGTAGCCATCGAGGAATTCTTTGATTTCAGCGGGCGGCGGCAGCTCGTTGCGCACGGCATCGCGCGCCGCTTCCTGGGATTCTTCCAGGATGATGTCGTTGCAGAGGTCGATGCATTCATCGCAGATGAACACCGACGGCCCGGCGATAAGCTTGCGCACTTCATGCTGGCTTTTGCCGCAGAAGGAACAATGCAAAGTTTTATCGTCGCTCGAACCTTTTTTTTCGGGCATAGGAATTTCGGATCAATCAA
>JAAZDZ010000549.1 GCA_012512545.1 Alcaligenaceae bacterium
AATCTGCGGCCCTGTCGCGAAAGGCGGTCGCGGCTTCTTGCAAAAGTTCGGCCTCATGCCTGGCCCGCTCTTGAGGCGCAACGAAAAAGTCTAGGTTAACGATAGGCATACGGTCAGAGACCTGAGCCGCCAACTTGGAAGCAGCTTCGAAATCTGTTGACTCCAGAATAATTTCGGTGCGCCCGCGCCATTCAGAAATACGCCCATCTTTGTCATTCATGGGCCAAACCTGGAAGTTGCCGCTATACACCTTGATGCCTTCCTTACCCTTGACCTGCTTCATTACACTATCGGCGCTGCGGCTTAACGAAGCGGCCACTTCCGCTTGTTCACTGTCGCGAATGTCCGCCGCCAGGGTGATACGCACGGTGTCGCGCGGCACCTCTCTGACTGCTTCGGCTCTCAGGCTGGCATAGGGGTATTTGGTCTCAGCCGTCACTTCACCTTGGGCCAAGGCTGGACTTGTCGCCGATAGGGCAAATAACGCCAGCCCAAGGCTAGCCAACAACGAAAAGATACGGGCTTGCACACTGAAGTTAAGGTTCATGGAGACACTCCGGTCAACAGAAACGGAATCCCAGTGTACTTCCGGCGAACGACAATTGGCGCATCTGCCTGTTCCAGATGGTTTCACTAGCCAGATGGCAAGGGGCAATGGCGACTCTGCCATGAGAAACCGTAGCAACCCACACCTACCACACAGGTTTTCTCCTAGCTTGCAATACGCTCATGAGCGCCTTTACTCTACTGTCGGACTGCCCATTTATCGCTATAAAAAAGAACCCCACCATGCAATTCGAGACTTGGCTTGTTTTCTTGCTGGCATCTGTCGGCCTGTCATTATCGCCGGGACCCAATGGGTTGCTCGCTCTCACTCATGGTGCGATACACGGAACCCGGCGGACTTCGTACACGATTCTGGGCGGCGCGGTGGGCTTCATTGCCATCATCGCGCTTTGCATGTTCGGCATCGGCGCTTTGATCAAAGCCTCTGTAGTTTGGCTAACCATACTTAAATGGGTGGGAGGCCTCTACCTTGTATGGCTGGGCATACAAGTCTGGCGGTCACCTGCAATCGCCATCACGACGTTGTCAAAGCCCGTCCACACCAAGGGTCGAACGTTATTTCTCCAGGGTTTACTTTCCGCAGGCACCAACCCCAAAGGGCTACTGTTTTTCAGTGCATTTCTGCCACAGTTCATTGACCCGCACCGCAGCCTCTTTGAGCAGTTCGTAGTGGTGGCCGCCACCTTTGCTGCGACCGAGGCCTTGACCGAATATGGTTTGGCCGGTGCAGCCCACCGCGTACGCCCTTGGCTGGCTCGCGTTGGAAAACGTTTTAATCAAGCGTGTGGCGGCCTGTTCATTGCAATCGGGGCAGTGCTTCCCTTGCGCACGTGAGCTTGCCCATCATAGGTACTGCTTGTGCTTGCACCGACCACGGGAAACCGCCTTTTTATACGGAACCCACAAAAAAAGAAAAGCTCGTACGTGTGACGAGCTTTTCTTCTATATAAATGCCCCGCATGTGCCGTCTAGGCCGGCATCCTGAACC
>JAAZDZ010000550.1 GCA_012512545.1 Alcaligenaceae bacterium
AGGCGGGGCTGGAGCAATCCCTTATGGATATGGAGGCGGCCGGGGAACAGGCTTTGTTGCAAGACTGGACTGCCGAATCGCTGGGGCGCGAACTCGACCTCATGGAACGCGAGCTGGCTGCCGGCGCTGAACGGCTGGGAATGCTGGATACCGTGCTGACGCAGCGCACCGGCATGAAGGAAAGCCTGCCGTCGGTGAACCCGGTCGATCAGCCTTATATGTCGTCTTCTTACGGCTGGCGGCGTCACCCTGTAACGGGGCGCCATACTCTGCATGAGGGCCTGGATTTCGCCGCCCCCCGGGGAACTCCCATTCTGGCGGCGTCGGGCGGAGTGGTCACCGAGGCGCGTTATGTTCCCGGTTACGGAAAAATGGTGGAAATCAACCATGGCAATGGGCTGGTGACACGCTACGCCCATGCGTCCTCCATTTCCGTGCAGCTCGGGGAGCTGGTTGCCAAAGGGCAGCAGATTGCCAGGGTAGGCTCAACGGGCCGCAGCACCGGCAATCATCTGCACTACGAGGTGCGGGTGGCAGGCCATCCCCTGGACCCGACGCTGTTTCTTGAGAATGGCGGGCCCGACGCCAGCGAGATAACAGAGGTTGCCGCTGGTTAGGCTGTAACGGGGCGGCTGCGTTAAACTGTATCGTTTTCTGCGGATTTTTCCGCTAATCCCATCACAATAGATCTGCAGGGCCGCAGCCTTGAGGGCAAACGACGGCACAAGAATGGTATCCCTGTTAAAAACGCTTTTTGGAAGTCGTAACGATCGCATATTGAAGCAGTATCGTCGTCAGGTTTCGCAAATCAACGCGCTGGAACCCCAACTTGAGCAATTGAGCGATGAACAGCTTCAGGCCAAGACGGCTGAGTTCCGCCAGCAACTGGAACAGGGCAAGACGCTCGACAGCCTGCTGCCCGAGGCGTTCGCCGTGGTGCGCGAGGCCAGTAAGCGGGTGTTTGGCATGCGGCACTTCGATGTGCAGATGATAGGCGGCATTGCCTTGCACAATGGCAAGATCGCTGAAATGCGCACGGGCGAGGGCAAGACGCTTACCGCTACGCTGCCTGTGTACCTGAATGCCCTGCCCGCCAAAGGCGTGCACGTTGTGACGGTCAACGATTACCTGGCCCGGCGCGATGCTGAATGGATGGGTAAGCTGTACAACTTCCTGGGCTTGTCTGTGGGCATTGTGGTGCCGCAACAGGATAACGCCGAAAAAATCGCTGCCTATCAGGCTGACATCACTTACGGCACAAACAACGAGTTTGGCTTCGACTACCTGCGCGACAACATGGAGTATCGCGCTGAAGACCGCCGCCAGCGCAGCCTGACTTACGCCATTGTCGACGAGGTGGACTCCATCCTGATCGACGAGGCGCGCACGCCTCTGATCATTTCAGGGCAGGCGGAAGACAACACCGAGCTTTACAAGCGCATGAACGAAATTGCGCCGCTGCTGCAGCGCATGGCCAGCGAACCCAAGCCTCAGGAACCTGAGCCCGAAGGCGATTTCTGGGTAGACGAAAAAGGCCAGCAGGTGCATATTTCTGAAGCCGGGCACATCAAGGCCGAAGAGCTTCTGGCCAGGCATGGCCTGCTTGCTGAAGGCGACTCGCTCTACGAGCCGCGCAATATCACGCTGGTGCATCACCTGATGGTGGCGTTGCGTGCGCATAATCTGTTCTTCCGCGACCAGCAATATGTGGTGCAGAACGGCGAAGTCGTCATTGTTGACGAGTTCACCGGCCGTCTCATGGCGGGACGCCGCTGGTCCGACGGCCTGCATCAGGCCGTTGAGGCCAAGGAAGGTGTGCAGATCCAGCACGAGAACCAGACGCTGGCTTCCATCACGTTCCAGAATTATTTCCGCATGTACGACAAGCTGGCCGGCATGACGGGTACAGCAGACACCGAAGCCTACGAGTTCCAGCAGATCTACAGCCTGGAGACCGTGCTGGTGCCGACCAACCGGCCCATGATCCGTATCGACCAGAACGACCAGGTCTACAAGACGGACAACGAAAAATTCAATGCCATTCTGGAAGATATCCGCGATTGCCATGCACGCGGGCAGCCAGTACTGGTTGGCACCACCAGCATCGAGAACTCCGAGCGCCTGTCGGCCCAGCTGACGCAGCACAAAATGCCTCACGAGGTGCTGAATGCCAAGCAGCACGCGCGCGAAGCTGAAATCGTGGCCGAAGCAGGCAAGCCGGGCCACATCACGATTGCCACCAATATGGCAGGCCGGGGTACCGATATTGTGCTGGGCGGCAGCGTCGAGAAAATGATCGACATTGTGCGCAACGACGATTCCATTCCCGAAGCTGAAAAAGCGGGCCGTATCGAGCGTATACGCGCCGAATGGGCG
>JAAZDZ010000551.1 GCA_012512545.1 Alcaligenaceae bacterium
GCCCCATGCCGATCAGCATGCCCTGCTTATCGGCCAGCGGGATATCGCGCGCGTCGTAGGCAGGGGACGACAGCAAGGGGCTCAAATCACTGAACCCCGGTTGGCGCGACAAAATGGGAATGGCCGCCGATGTCATGGTGAGCGGGCACAGCGTGCCCATTTCAACCTGGCCGTGCATCAGAAAGGCGGCGGCAGGCGATCCGCGCGGGCCGCCAGTGCGATAATGGCAGCCTGACCCAATTTTCTGCCATACCCCGACAACGCCTGCGCAGCCTGCCCCGCGCCTTCGCGCACAACCGCTTCCTGCAACACCGTGTCAACGCCGTACAGGTTGTAATCGGCCAGATCGGGAACCTGGTTGGTGACTTCATGAGTAGTCCATCCCATGGCATGCCTCGTTACCGTGCGGGGGCCGGAAAGCCCGGAACCAGTCGGAAGCCGCAGACATGCCGCACGGAAATACATCACGGGCCTGTCCAGGGCCTGAGCTCATACTAACTGAAGGAAAACCCGCTTGAAAACCCGTACTATCGTCATCGCCGCATCCTTGTTGCTCATGCTGGGCGTCGGTACCGGCGCCTTCGGTGCCCATGGCCTGCGGGCGCATGTCGGCCCCAATATGCTGGCTGTGTGGCAGACCGCCGTGCTTTATCAACTGGTTCACGCCCTGGGCCTGCTGGGCCTGGCGGCACTGCACCCACGCCTGCATGCCCGTCTGGCATCGGCCGCCGCCCTGTTTTTGCTGGCCGGCATCCTGATCTTCAGCGGCAGCTTGTATACACTGGTGCTCAGCGGCATCCGCATGGTGGGAGCCATTACCCCCATCGGCGGCGTAAGCTTCATGATCGGGTGGCTGCTGCTGGCGCTGGCCGCAGCACGCGGCCAGTGGGATACTGGCAGCTAAGTTGCTGGAAGCGGCTTCGCCCGCTACCTCTTTCTTGTTGGGAGACACCATGTGGCATGAGTATCCTGACCCATCAACCTGCGTTGATGCCCTGGCGGAAGACATCGCACAGCGCATCCGTCAGGGCCTGCAAACCGCCGATACCTTCACTGTGGCGGTTTCCGGTGGCCGCACCCCCGTCCCGCTGTTTGAGCGGCTGGCGGAAATCGACCTGGACTGGCAGCGGGTGCGGCTGCGCCTGGTGGACGAACGCTATGTGCCTGTCTCGCACCCCGACAGCAATGAAAGCCTGGTACGCCGCCACCTGCTGAGCGGCCCGGCCCGCCACGCTGATTTCCAGGGCCTTTACCAGGCCGGAGCCACCATTGAAGCCGCCGTAGCCGCCGCCAACGCCGACGCCCGGCCCATTGGACTGACCCTGCTGGGCATGGGCGAAGACGGCCACATGGCGTCGATCTTCCCCGATGCACCCCAGCTTGAGGCCGCCCTGGCAGCCCATGCGGCCTGCTATTTGCATGTCACGCCGAAGCAGGCGCCGCACGAGCGCATTTCCTTGAGCCTGGCCGCCCTGCACGCCTGCCAGCACATCATTCTCCATATCGTTGGAACCAAAAAGCGGGAAATCCTGCTGGAAGCCGGACACAAAATCGACCGGCGCCTGCCCATCAGCTTTCTTGCCGCAGAACGGAGAGCCTCCTTCCATGTCCACTGGCACCCTTGAACATTCCATCAGAGTCGTCGGCGACATAGGCGGCACCCACATCCGCTTCGCCCTCAGCCGGGGCGTGCACGACATCAGCCGTATCTGGGTCAAGCGCACGATTGATTACCACGACCTCGAAACTCCGCTGCGCGAATACCTTTTCCAGGAGGGCCTGGAAGGCATCAAGACGGCCGTGATCGGCATCGCCAACCCGGTTTCCGGCGACCACATCAGCATGACCAATGCGCAGTGGTCTTTTTCCACGGAAGCCACCCGCAAGGCGCTCAAGCTTGAACGCCTGGTTCTGCTGAACGACTTCTCGGCCCTGGCGCTGGCTCTGCCCCACCTGCCATCAGACGAGCTTGAACTCATCGGCAGCGGCCAGGCCGTGCGCGGCGCCCCCATAGGGCTGCTGGGTCCGGGCACCGGGCTGGGCGTATCCGGCCTGATTCCCACCAGCGAAGGGAAATGGATGGCACTGGCCGGCGAAGGCGGCCATACCAGCTTTTCGCCCTGCGACGAAACCGAAACCTGGCTGTGGGAACAGGCGCGCGAAATCTACGGCCATGTTTCCACTGAACGGTTTCTGTCCGGTGCCGGGCTGCAACTGATTCACCACTGCCTGACCCGGCAGGCCGGGCAACCACAGGAAGAGCTCGCGCCACCGGACATCACCGCGCGGGCGCTGGAACAATCCTGCCCGCGCAGCCTGCGCACGCTGGACATCTTCTGCGCCATCCTGGGCACTGCAGCAGCCAATCTGGCGCTGACCCTGGGCGCCCGCGGCGGTGTCTTTCTGGGCGGGGGCATTGTGCCCAAGCTGGGCGAATACTTTGCCCGCTCGCCTTTCCACGCCCGCTTCCGCGATAAAGGCCGGTTCGGCGATTACCTCGCCGCCATTCCAGTACACGTCATCCGCAGCCCCAACCCCGGCCTGGTTGGCGCAGCCGCCCATCTGATACCGCAGGCCAGCCAGGCATGATGCTGCCCCTGCCCCGGCGTTTCTATCAGCGCCCCGCCACCGAAGTCGCACCCGACCTGCTGGGCAAGCTGCTGGTCCGCCAGACCGGGCTGGGCCTGCGCATTGGCCGCATCGTCGAAGTCGAAGCCTACCTGGGGCGCCAGGATCTCGCCGCGCACTCTTCCAAAGGCATCACCCCCCGCACACAAGTCATGTTCGGCGAAGCCGGGCACGCTTATGTCTACCTGATCTATGGCATGCATCACTGCATGAATGTGGTGACTGGCCCACTGGCCAGCGGTTCAGCCGTGCTGCTGCGTGCGCTTGAACCCGTGCAGGGGCTGAAAGCCAGCACCAGCGGCCCCGGGCGGCTGGCCAAAGCCATGGACATAGATAAAAGCCTCTATGGCGCCGACCTCTGCCAGCCCGACAGCCCCCTGTACCTGGCGGATGACAGCCACAGGCCAGCAGGCATTCTCACATCGCCACGCATCGGCGTGCACCCAA
>JAAZDZ010000552.1 GCA_012512545.1 Alcaligenaceae bacterium
GATTGCACGCGCTGCGCCGATGAATCGCAGGGCAAGCCGGATCCGGCCATGTTGTTCGACATCATGCAGCGGCTGGATCTCCAGCCCGAAGAAATGCTGATGGTGGGCGATACCACCCACGATGTGCAGATGGCGGCCAGCGCGGGAATGGACAGCATGGCGGTCACCTATGGGGCGCACAGCAAGCGTACACTGTTAGTGTCCGAGCCCACTGTCATGGTGTCCAGCGTCAGGGAAATGCGCAATTGGCTGTCGGCGCGCCTCTGAATTTCTGAGTGCCGCGCGCCTTGCGCATCAGGCGCGGCGCAGGGCTGTTTTTCAGGAGCAGGCATGTCCAGATTCCGTATCCCCCTTATTCCCGCTTCCGAAATCACTCCGCCAGAAGTCTGGCGGTCGCGCCGTCGCTGGCTGGGGCAGGCGGCGGCTTTGGGCGCGCTGGCAGGGGCGGGGCCTGCCGCGCTGGCTGCCCGGGCGGCAGGCAGCAACGATCTCGCTGAGCTGCCAGGGCGGCCCAACGGCGCGTTTTCCGTAGTCGATAAGCCCAACGCCTGGCGTGAAATCACCGGCTACAACAACTTCTACGAATTCGGCACCGATAAAGAAGACCCGCTGCGTTATGCGGGCCGCATGACGACCGAGCCCTGGACGGTCGAGGTGGGCGGCGAAGTGCTCAAGCCACGCACCTTCGATATCGACCATCTGCGGCGGCTGGCGCCGCTGGAAGAGCGCGTTTACCGCCTGCGTTGCGTAGAAGCCTGGTCCATGGTGATTCCCTGGGTGGGGTATCCGCTGGCGGAATTGCTCAAGCAGGTTCAGCCCACCGGCAACGCCAGATACATTACTTTTGAAACCGCCTTGCAGCCCGATGCCATGCCGGGCGTGAAGCGCGGCATTCTCGATTGGCCCTATGTCGAGGCGTTGCGCATGGACGAAGCCATGCATCCGCTCACGCTGCTGGTCTTCGGGCTGTACGGCAAGGTGCTGCCCAACCAGAATGGTGCGCCCCTGCGCCTGGCCGTACCCTGGAAGTACGGCTTCAAGTCGGGCAAGTCCATTGTGCGCATCCGTTGCGTGGAAGACATGCCGCGCAGCAGCTGGATGGTGGCCGCGCCCACCGAATATGGTTTCTATGCCAATGTGAATCCAGATGTGCGGCACCCGCGCTGGAGCCAGGCGACCGAACGGCGCATTGGCGACCACATCCTGGCGCCCCGCGTGAAAACCCGCATGTTCAACGGTTATGGCGAACAGGTGGCTTCGCTTTACGCGGGTATGGATCTCGCTCGTGACTTCTAGCCCGGGGCAGTGGTCCGCGCGAATGGTCGGGCGCTTCAAGCCCTTGCTGTTTCTGCTCTGCCTGTATCCGGTTTTCCGGTGGTTCTGGCTGGCCCTGGGAGCGAATGGGCTGGGGGTGAACCCGCCTGAATTTCTGATCCGCTCAACGGGCGTGTGGTCGCTGGTGCTGCTGTGGGCCACGCTGTGCGTAACGCCTGCGCGGCGCTGGCTGAGGCAGCCTGCTCTGGTCAGAGTACGGCGCATGCTGGGGCTTTTCAGTTTTTTCTATGCCGCCCTTCATGTGCTGGGCTGGGCTTACTGGGAACGGGGCGGCGTGCTGGCGGAAATGTGGGCCGATATCCTGCAGCGCACGTTTGTCTGGGTCGGGGTGCTGGCCTTCATTCCCATGCTGTTGCTGGCGGCCACTTCCACCCGGGGCTGGATGCGGCGCCTGGGTCGCAACTGGCAGCGGCTGCACTTCAGCATTTATGGCATTGCGATGCTGTCGGTCTGGCATTTCTGGCTGGTGCGCAGCGGCAAGGTCGATTATCTCGAACCCGCGCTCTACGGGCTGATTCTGGCGGCGCTTTTTGTGGTGCGCTATCTGTTGCGGGCGGGCAGGCACTGAGTGCGGGCGTCTGGCGAAGCGATCAGGGCAGGGTGTCCAGAATGGCCAGAGTCTCGGCATCGGGTTCGCCATCGTGGCGGGCCGGGCGGAAATGCATCTGGACTGCGCGCAGCACGCGTCGCGTTCCGGCATCCAGGGTGCCGCTGTATGGCGCTGCGTAGCCCGCACGGCGCAACTTTTCTTGAATGACATGAGCAGGCGGCAGACCTTCTTCACGGTAGCGGGCGGCGATCCGGCCCGCCTTGGCTTCGTCATACCAGCGCCCCAGGCCCGCATCGGCCAGCTGCTTCCAGGGGAAGGCGGGCCCCGGATCCTGTTTGCGCTGCGGAGCGACATCGCTGTGGCCGACTACGTTGCGGTCGTGGATCTGGTGGCGGGCGACAATATCCCGCAACAGTGTGGTCAGCGCTTCGATCTGGCTGTCTGAGTATGCTTGCCAGCCGTCATCGACCGGGCCTTTATTGACGATTTCCACGCCAATGGACGACGCGTTCAAATCGCTGCGGCCATACCATTCGCTCTGGCCCGCATGCCAGGCGCGGCGGCTTTCATCAACCAGTTGGTAAATGCGCGGGGGCTCGTCGTCGGTAATCAGGTAGTGGCTGCTGACATTGCGTTGCGACAGAATCTCCAGCGAACGGGGCGTGTCGGCCACCGTATAGTGCAACACTACGAACGAGACGCGGCTGCTCTGGCTGACCGCCTGTGTGCTGCGGTCGATCCGCAGCGCCGTGCTGCCATCGGGCGCGGCGCAGCCAGCCAGCAAAGCGCTGCAAGCCAGCAATGCGCCGCCCGCCAGGCGAGGCAGGCGCGCGCTTCCGGCATTTCCGCCGTTGCGGGAGCAGAGTGGCTTCAGCGGGCGGCCAGAAACAGGAACAAAGCAGGTTTTTTCGCCAGGTCGGGCGCTGGCTTCTGTTTCCATTCGGCGATGCTGTGCGTGCGTATCCATTCGTCCGTTGTGGTCAGAGACCTTGCCACGCAGAGCTGGGTGTCGCCCTTGAGGGTTTGCAGCAGGCTCTGGAACATGGCGTCGTTGCGGTAGGGGGTTTCAATGAAAAGCTGGGTTTGCGAGTGTTGCCGGGAGGCCGCCTCCCAGGCTTTAAGGGTGCGGGCGCGCTCATCGGGCCTGACCGGCGCATAGCCATGGAAGGTGAAACGCTGCCCGTCCAGGCCGCTGGCCATCAGGCCCAGCAACAGCGAAGACGGCCCGACCCAGGGGGCGACGCGCAGGCCCAGCGAATGCGCCATGGCAGCCACCCGCGCGCCCGGGTCGGCCACTGCCGGGCATCCCGCTTCGGATACCAGGCCGATTTCGCCGCCCTGGCGCAGGGGCTCCAGCCATTGGCGGATCTGCCTCGCATCAACATCCTTGCTGAGCGTGTGAATGGTGATTTCCTGCAAGGGCCGTGCCGTGCCGATAAGCTTCAGAAATGCGCGCGCGGTCTTGGCGTTTTCTGCGATATAGGTGTCCAGGCGGGCCGCCAGCAGCCGCACGTCCTCGGGCAGCCAGGATGACGGCGGGGCATCGCCCAGGCCAACGGGAATCAGATGTACGGTGCCGGGCTTCATGCGCAGGCTCCGGCAGGGGCAAGCAGCGGATTGAGGCCGAACGTGCGCAGCATGCGCGACAGGGCGATAAGCGGCAGCCCGATAATGGCTGTGGGGTCGTCGGAGCGCATGGATTCCATCAGGGCAATGCCCAGGCTTTCGGCTTTGGCGCTGCCCGCGGTGTCGTAAGGGCGTTCGCGTTCGAGGTAATTCTGGATTTCCGCATCGTCAAGCATGCGAAAATGGCAGAGGGTAACGATGTCTTCGGTGATTTCTTTCTGCCCGTTGCTCACGCAAAGAGCGCTGTGGAATTCCACACTGCGCCCGCTCAGCATGCGCAGCTGCGCCACGGCATTGTCGTGGCTGCCCGGCTTGCCGATGCAGCGGCCATCAAAGCTTGCGACCTGATCGGAGCCAATCACCAGCGCTCCGGGGTGCCGGGCGGCAATGGCGCCGGCCTTGGCGCGCGACAGGCGCACAGCCAGCGCTGCCGGGCTTTCTCCGGGCAGCGGGCTTTCGTCGATTTCTGGGGAAATGGCGGTAAAAGACAGGCCGAGACGCTTGAGCATGTCCTGACGGTACGGCGAACTTGAGGCTAGAATGAGACGCATGGTGGCAGGGTTGTGGCTATAGGAATTGACTGGCAGGCCGCTAAACAGCTATTATTCTACGTTTTCTTCGTGCTTGAAGCCCTCGGGGTTTAAGGCAGATTGTAATGCGTAAGGCGGCTTTGACAGTTGATACGTGGGAACTTGCCCGTTTGGGGCAGGAACAGCAGGGCGACGCGCCACTGGCTGGCTTTTCCCGATTGCTTGAAGGTCTGCCCGAACAAACCGATCATGTCGTAAACTGGTCGGTTACCGGCGAAACAAACGCCCTGGGGCAGCGCTTCATGGTGCTGCAGGCTCAGGTTGACGTTACGCTGGAATGCCAACGCTGCCTGTCGATGTTCGATTACCCCCTGCAGACGGAAAACCGCCTGCAGCTGGTCGAAACCGAGGCTGAAATCGAAGCCGAAGAAGCAGGGGAAGATGATCCAGATACCCCGGATCATCTGCTCGGGTCGTCGTTTTTTGATGTGCTGACGCTTGTCGAAGACGAACTCATCCTGGCTTTGCCCTATGTGCCCAAGCACGAGGTTTGTCCGTCGTTGCCTCAGGAACTCGAAACTTCCGAAGGCAGCGATACCGGTCGCCCATCGCCATTTGCGGTGCTGGCGGAACTAAAGAAAGATTGATCTAACAGGAGTCCACCATGGCCGTTCAGCAAAACAAGAAAAGTCCTTCAAGGCGCGGCATGCGCCGTTCGCACGACGCACTGACCGCGTCCCCCACGGCAATCGAGCCGACAACCGGCGAACTGCATCTGCGTCACCACATCAGCCCCAACGGTTTCTACCGTGGCCGCAAGGTTCTCAAGACCAAGAACGACGAGTAATTCTCGCTCATATTACGAAGCGGCTGGAAACCTTTCCTAGATGTCTGCGACACCCATACGCCTGGCGGTGGATTGCATGGGCGGTGACCACGGCTTGTCGGTCACCGTGCCCGCGGTCGTGCAATTCGCCAAAAAGCATCCTGACACGCATTTTCTGCTGTCCGGCAATGCCGAGGCCATCGGGCAGGCCCTTGAGAAAGAAGGCGCGCAAAGTGCGGGCTGGTATGAAATCCTGCCAGCTTCGGAGGTCATCCTCATGGATGACACCGTGGAAACCGCTTTGCGGCGCAAAAAGGATTCCTCCATGCGTGTCGCCATCCAGGCGGTCAAGGATGGCCGGGCAGGCGCCTGCGTTTCTGCCGGAAACACCGGCGCGCTGATGGCGGTGTCCCGCTATCTGCTCAAAACGCTCGACGGCATTGACCGTCCCGCCATTGCCACCTCCATCCCCAACGTCAAGGGCGGCGCCACCACGGTGCTCGATCTTGGCGCCAATGTCGATTGCACGGCAGAACATCTGCTGCAGTTCGCCATCATGGGCACGGCGCTGGTCGGCGCGCTTGATCAGCGCAGGCAGCCCACGGTGGGCCTGCTCAATATCGGCGAAGAAGTCATCAAGGGCAATGAGGTCGTCAGGCAGGCGGCTGAACTCCTGCGCAAAAGCGGTCTGAACTTCCACGGCAATGTGGAAGGCGACGACATCTGCAAGGGCACAGTCGATGTCATTGTCTGCGACGGCTTTGTCGGCAACGTGGTGCTGAAGTCGATAGAAGGGGTGGCGCGCATGGTGGCATCCATGATGCGCGCCGAGTTCACCCGCGACGTCTTTTCCATGGGTGCGGGAGTCATTGCCCGCCCTGTGCTGAACCGTCTGCGCGATAAGGTGGACAATCGTCGCTATAATGGCGCGGCGCTGCTGGGGTTGCGTGGCATTGTTATCAAAAGTCACGGCTCCGCCGACGCCTACGCGTTCGGTCACGCGCTGCAGCGCACACGTGAAGCAGTTCACAACGGCTTGCTTGCCGGTACTACCGAAGCCATCGCGCGCTTGCGCGAACGTATGCAGGCAACCGCTGTGGACACATCGGACGAAACTCCCGCCTGAAGCGCGGCAGCGGTACGAGCGGAGCCAGGAAGCACACTATGCCTTATGCCAAGATAATCGGTTCGGGCGGCTATTTGCCGCCTCGCGTGGTCTCTAATGACGAATTGGCGGCCGATCTGGCGACCCGGCAGATCGAAACCTCCGATGCCTGGATCACCGAGCGCACCGGCATTCGCCAGCGCCATATCGCCGATCCCGGCGTCACCAGCAGCCAGCTTGCCGTCAAGGCAGCGCAACAGGCGCTTGAAGACGCGGGTATCAGTGCAGAAGAACTCGATCTCATCATCGTCGCGACGTCAACACCCGACTTCATCTTTCCCAGCACGGCCTGTCTGGTGCAGGCTCAACTGGGCAACAAGGGTGCAGCCGCGTTTGACGTTCAGGCCGTTTGCAGCGGCTTTGTCTATGCGCTGACAACCGCCGATTCCTTCATTCGTGCCGGGCGGGCCAGGCACGCGCTGGTGATCGGCGCAGAAGTGTTTTCCAGCATTCTCGACTGGAATGACCGCGGCACCTGCGTGCTGTTCGGCGACGGCGCGGGCGCCGTCGTGCTGAGCGCTTCCGAAGAGCCCGGCATTCTTGAAGCGGAACTCAACGCCGATGGCAGCCTGGCGAATATCCTGCACGTTGCGGGCAGCGTCGTGGACGGCCAGGTGACGGGCGACCCCTTTCTGCGCATGGACGGGCAGGCTGTTTTCAAGCAGGCGGTAACGGCGCTGGCGGCTTCGGCGCAAAGCGTTTGCGACAAGGCCGGGGTCAGCCTGGAAGACATCGACTGGATGGTGCCTCACCAGGCCAATGTCCGCATCATTAATTTCCTGGGCCGCAAGCTGAAACTGTCCGACGATAAAGTCATTGTCACGGTCGATCAGCATGCCAACACTTCCGCAGCCAGCGTGCCGCTCGCCTTGGACGCCGCGCGACGCGACGGGCGCATCAGGCAGGGCGACCTGGTGCTGATGCAGGGCGTGGGCGGCGGCTTCACCTGGGGCTCGGTGCTGGCTCGCATGTAGCCCGCCGCAGCAATTCTGCCGCATGCGGCTTACGTTCCAACCCATTCAAGAATAAACCATGAAAATTGCATTCGTGTTTCCCGGGCAGGGTTCCCAGTCGGTCGGCATGCTTGATGCATGGGCGGAAAACAGCGCTGTGCGCGATACGCTGCAACAGGCTTCGCAGGCACTGGGCCAGGACCTGGCCGCGCTGATCGCGCAAGGGCCTGCCGAAGACCTCAACCTCACCACAAATACCCAGCCGGTCATGCTGACCGCCGCCGTGGCCATGTATGCTGCTTGGCGTGCAGCAGGCGGCAGTATGCCGGCCGTTATGGCAGGGCACAGCCTGGGCGAATACTCTGCCCTGACTGCTGCAGGGGCGCTGAGCCTCGAAGACGCTGTGCGCATCGTGCGCGTGCGCGCCGATGCCATGCAGGCTGCCGTGCCGGTGGGTACCGGCGCCATGGCTGCCGTGCTGGGCTTATCCGACGACGACGTGCGCGCAGTCTGCGCCCAGGCGGCTGAATCCGAAATCGTGGAAGCGGTCAATTTCAACGCGCCTGCCCAGGTTGTCATTGCCGGCCAGAAGGCGGCTGTCGAACGCGCTTGTGAGCTCGCCAAGGCCAAGGGCGCCAAACGCGCCTTGCTGTTGCCGGTGTCTGCGCCTTTTCATTCCAGCCTGCTGAAGCCTGCGGCGGATGTCCTGCAGAGCGCGCTGAACGGCATCTCAATCAACGCTCCGGCTGTGCCTGTCATCAATAACGTGGACGTTGCATCGGAGAGCGATGTAGCGGCCATCCGCGACGCTCTGGTACGCCAGGCGTGGCATCCCGTTCGCTGGGTAGAGACCATCCAGGCCATGAAGGCCCAAGGGGTTACTCATGTCATCGAATGCGGCCCCGGCAAGGTGCTGAACGGCCTGACCAAACGCATCGACAAAGACCTTGTCGGTCTTGCCATTACCGATCCTGCTTCTATGCAGGCGGCTCTCGATCTTCTTCAAGGGTGAATTTCATGCAAGAGAAAGAATTGCAGGGGAAGCTTGCGCTGGTGACTGGCGCGACGCGCGGCATCGGCAAGGCGATTGCGCACGAACTGGCGGCGCGGGGCGCTGTTGTGGTGGGCACTGCCACCTCGGAAGGCGGCGCAGCCACCATAGAAGAGCAGCTGGCCCCCTTGGGCGGTCGCGGCGTTGTGCTGAATGTCAATGATGCCGCCGCCTGCGAAGCGCTTGTGGCCGAACTCGGCAAACAGGATGGCGGCCCGCATATTCTGGTGAACAACGCGGGCATCACGCGCGACAATCTGGCCATGCGCCTCAAGGACGAAGACTGGGAAACCGTCATCGAAACCAATCTTTCCGCCGTATTCAGGCTGTCGCGGGCCGTTATCCGGCCTATGATGAAAGCCCGTTGGGGCCGTATCATCAACATTACTTCGGTGATCGGCTCAAGCGGCAACCCGGGGCAGTCGAACTACGCCGCTGCCAAGGCCGGCGTGGCAGGCATGAGCCGTTCGCTGGCGCGCGAACTCGGCAGCCGCGGCATCACGGTCAACTGCGTGGCGCCCGGTTTCATTGAAACCGACATGACCCGCGCGCTCGACGAAAATCAGACGTCCGCCATTCTGTCGCAGATTCCCCTGGGCAGAATGGGCGCGCCGGCTGATATCGCCAACGCAGTGGCTTTCCTGGCCAGCGGCCAGGCAGCTTACGTCACCGGCACGACTTTGCACGTGAACGGCGGCATGTACATGTAATCAGTGGTTGGAGTGGGTTAGAATCGCTTCCAACTGTTTTTTGTCACAGCCAGCACCCATTGAACAGAGTTGTTTGGCTATAATTCGCGGGAATTTTCCCAACTTGGAGATCTGCATGGAAAGCATCGAACAGCGCGTCAAGAAGATCGTCGCTGAACAACTTGGCGTTAACGAAGCCGAGATCAAGAACGAATCTTCTTTTCTTGACGACCTCGGTGCCGATTCGCTCGACATGGTCGAGCTCGTGATGGCACTCGAAGATGAGTTTGAAACCGAGATTCCTGACGAGGAAGCCGAGAAGATCACGACAGTTCAACAGGCTGTCGATTACATCAACTCGCACAGCAAGCAGTAATCATTTTCCAGGGTAGCGCACGCTTGCTGTGCGCGGCGCTTACTCAAGGCGGTTTCCAAGAGGCAGTCCCCATGGCCCACCCTTAGTCGGGTCGGCAACCTGGTTAGTCTGCCGCTTTGAACCGCTTTTTTTATTTTAGGAGTCATCCGTGAAACGACGTGTCGTCATAACCGGTCTAGGTATTGTTTCGCCGGTCGGCAACGATATAGATACCGCGTGGGACAATCTCGTCAATGGGCGCTCCGGGATCGGCCGCATTACGCGGTTCGACCCATCGCCGTTCAACGCCCAGATCGCGGGTGAGGTCAAGGATTTCGACGTTACGCAATACATCTCGGCTAAAGAAGCCAAGACGATGGATACTTTCATCCATTACGGTATTGCCGCAGGCGTGCAGGCCTGGCGCGATTCGGGTCTGGAGATCAACGAGTCCAACGCCGATCGCATCGGTTCCATCATCGGGTCGGGCATTGGCGGTCTGCCGCGCATCGAAGAACAACAGGTTGAATACATGCAGCGCGGTGCGCGCCGTATTTCTCCCTTTTTCGTGCCTGCCTCGCTCATCAACATGGTGTCGGGCCAGCTGTCCATCATGCTGGGCCTGAAGGGCCCCACGTACGCCGTGGTGTCCGCCTGCACAACCGGCCTGCATTCCATTGGCGATGCGGCGCGCCTGATCGAATACGGCGATGCCGATGTCATGATCGCCGGGGGCACGGAATCCACCGTCTCACCGCTGGGCATTGGCGGCTTTGCGGCCATGCGCGCTTTGTCCACGCGCAACGATGATCCCACCACGGCTTCGCGGCCCTGGGATACCGATCGCGATGGTTTTGTGCTGGGTGAAGGCGCCGGCGTGCTGGTGCTCGAAGAATACGAGCATGCCCGCAAGCGCGGCGCCCGCATCTATGGCGAATTTGCCGGCTACGGCATGAGTTCCGACGCTCACCACATCACCTCACCCGATAGCGACGGCCCGCGCCGCGGCATGCTCAATGCCCTGCGCAATGCCGGCGTGGCTGGCGATGAAATCGACTACGTGAACGCGCACGGCACTTCCACGCCGCTGGGCGATCGCAACGAAACCGTAGCGCTCAAGCTGGCTCTGGGAGATCACGCCCACAAGCTGGTGGTGAACTCGACCAAGTCCATGACCGGCCATCTGTTGGGCGCGGCGGGCGGCATCGAGGCCATATTCACCACGCTGGCGGTGTACAAGCAGGTATCGCCTCCCACTATCAACATCTTCAACCAAGACCCTGAATGCGACCTGGATTATTGCGCGAACACCGCGCGTGATCTGAAAATTGATGTCGCCCTGTCGAACTCGTTCGGCTTTGGCGGCACCAACGGCTCCATGGTCGTACGCAAGGTCTGACCGGTACGCCGGGGTGAGCGGAGCAGCCACCTGGTCCACGCAAGCGACGCCTCTGGCCAGCGTTGCGGGGGCCATGGTGCTCACCCTGGGGGCATTCAGCATGGTTTTCACGGCGCTCACCCTCGCGTTGGGGGGTGCGCCCTGGAACCTTCCCGCTTATGCCTGTCTGGTGCTCACGGCGGCTGGGGTGGCCGTGCGGCTGCGCCGCGAACATCGCCGCAAGTCTTATAACCTGTCCCGCTGTTCCGGCGGCGCAGGTTTTTTCGTTCAGGGCGTGGCAGAGCGCCTGGAACTCGCGCACGTGTGGCAGGGGCCAGGGTGGGTTACCCTGGGCTTGCGCCATGCGGCTCCATCAAACCGGGTTTTGCGCCTGGTCATCTGGAAATCTGCCATTCCGGCCCCATTATGGAGTGAGCTCGCCTTGCGTATCGAGGCAGGCCCGCTTCGGGAGAACAGCCATCAGAATAAGGAAAATCCATGAACCAGCGTGATGTTGACGCCGCGCTCGTGGCTCGCGTGCAGCGTGGGGATAAACGCGCATTCGACCTGCTTGTGCTGAAGTATCAGCGCAAGATCATGAGGCTGCTGTCCCGGATGATCCGCGATCCGGGCGAAATCGAAGATGTCACCCAGGAAGCTTTCATCAAAGCCTACCGGGCGTTGCCGCAGTTTCGCGGCGACAGCGCGTTTTACACCTGGCTGTATCGCATCGCCATCAACACCGCGCGCAACTGGCAGGCGGCAAACAACAGGCGTCCGGTCACTTCATCCATCGTTGAAACAAACGAGGGTGAAACTTTTGACGGAATTGACAACCTAACAGACATCAGCACGCCAGAATCGGTGCTGGCCAGCCGCCAGATTGCCGAAACGGTCAATGCTGCCATGCAGTCGCTTCCCGAGGATCTCCGCACAGCCATCCTCTTGCGTGAAATCGAAGGCATGAGCTACGAGGACATCGCTGAAAGCATGGGGTGTCCTATCGGAACAGTACGTTCAAGAATTTTCAGGGCTCGCGAAGCCATTGCTTCGCAGTTGAAACCCGTATTGGGGGACGATCACGACCCTGATCGTCGTTGGTAAGGAGTTATTCGAGATGCAAGCTAAGCAGCAGGAACATCAGGCTTCCCTCGAGGCGTCCATTTCAGCGTGGATCGACGCAGAGGCCGACATCCGGCCGGAAGACCTCGACACTCCGTATGGGCGCCGCGTCTGGGATACCTATCACATGATCGGCGACGTTTTGCGCAGCGAGGAACTGGCCATCAAGCCCAGCGATTTCCTCTATGCCCGCATCAGTCGCGCCATTGATGAAGAACCCCCCATTGTGGCGCCTCACGCCCAGCCTGTGCGCCGCTATATGCGTACCGGGCTGTCGGGCATCGCCGTGGCCGCTGCCGTGGCCGCTGTCGCCTGGGTGGCGCTGCCGTATTTCACAGCAAGCGATCCGGCCATGGCCGAGGCGCCGGTGCTGGCGACTTCCGAGACCGAAACGCTGGTTGATTACGTGGCCGCGCATCGTGACATCACTGGCATTGGTTCTGTGCGGCAGGTGTCTTATGGGGCCGGAGGCGAACGATGAACCGTGCAATGCGCGTGATGCCTCTGGCATTGAGTCGGCAAGGCGCGGGCGCCGCGTTCAAGACACTGGCCTGGCTGGTTGTGGCCGCTACGCTGGGCATGGCTTGCGGGCGCGCCGCCAGCGCGGCTGAAACCCCGGCCTCGCCGGGCATGGCGCTTCTGCAGAAAATGCAGCAGGCCGCGCGCAGCCTGGATTACGCCGGGGTGTATACCTATCAGCAAGGCAATGTCGTGCTGTCCACGCGCGTTGTGCATGTCGTCGATGGCACAGGCGAGCGCGAACGTATTTCCCTGCTTGATGGCCAGCCGCGCGAATACATCCGACACAACGAAACCACCCAATGCCTGCTGCCGGATCGCAAGGTGGTGCTGGTGGAGCAACGCGAATCCGAGCGTTTCCCCGCCGTGCTGCTCGATGAAGGCGACCGCCTGCCGGGGCACTACGATCTGCAGGTCAGCGAGACGCCCGAACGTGTGGCGGGCCGGGTCTGTCACGAACTCAGACTGGAACCGCTCGATTCGCAGCGCTACGGCTACCGTTTCTGCGCCGACAAGGAAACCGGCCTGCCGCTGCGTGTCCAGACAGTAGGGCCTGAAGGGGTGCTGATCCAGATCGTTTTCAACACGCTGGATGTCGGCGCCGATGTCACCTCCGAAGCGCTCAGCCCGACATGGAACATCAAGGACTGGGAAGTTGTCGA
>JAAZDZ010000048.1 GCA_012512545.1 Alcaligenaceae bacterium
CCCTCATACAGCATCTGCGCCAGCACCTTGGAAGCCTGGGGTTTGAGGTCATCGTCACCCGCGAACCGGGCGGCACCCCCATCGGCGAAAGAATCCGGGACATCCTGCTCAGCCCCGATTCACCGGAAATGTGCGACCTCACCGAACTCATGCTGTTTGGCGCCGCGCGCGCCCAGCATCTGCGCGAGAAAATCCTGCCCGCTCTGGCAGCAGGCAAAGTGGTGTTGTGCGACCGTTTCGATTCCGCCACAATCAGTTTTCAGCACTATGCCCGCGGGCTCGACCTGGCCCTGGTTGAGCGCATCAACGCCCTGGCGCTCGACG
Source organism: Alcaligenaceae bacterium (assembly GCA_012512545.1). Classification (GTDB taxonomy): domain Bacteria; phylum Pseudomonadota; class Gammaproteobacteria; order Burkholderiales; family Burkholderiaceae_B; genus Yanghanlia. Next base: position 325 of record JAAZDZ010000048.1, read on the forward strand.
GCTTTCAGCCCGACCTCTATCTCATACTCGATCTCGACCCTGCTGCGGGCTTGTCCCGCGTGCGGCAGCGCGGCGGCACCCTCGATCGCATGGAAGCCGAGCAGCTGGCTTTCCTGCAGCGCGCCCGCGACGGCTATTTGAAGCAGGCGGAACAACGCCCACAGCGCTTCAAAGTGCTGGACGCCCGTTGCGACGCACAGCAGGTGGCCGCAAACGCGATTGCGCTGGTGGACGAACTGGCGCAGGCTGCGCGCTCCAGCCCGGAAAACGGGTTCAAGGGAAGGCAGCAGGCATGAGCACGCTGGCACAGTTTCTTCCCTGGCAGCAAGCCTTCGCCGACCAATGGCTGGGGGAACGCGAGCGCTTTGCTCATGCCTGGCTGATCCACGGCCTGGCAGGCATAGGCAAGCGCAGTTTCGCGCTGGCTGCCGCTGCAGCCTTGCTGTGCGAAGACCCTCAGGAGGGCGGTCGATCCTGCGGCGCGTGCCAGGCTTGCCGCTGGCTCACTTCCGGCAATCATCCCGATTTCCGCCGCGTGCGCCCTGAGGCTTTGGCGCTGGAAGAAGGGGAAGTGCCGGAAGAAAGCGCCAGCCAGGCCAAGAAGACGCCGTCCCGCGAGATCCGGGTAGAACAAATGCGGGCTTTGGCGGGCTGGTTCAACACGGCCACTCACCGGGGCGGCTGGCGCGTGGCAGTGATTTATCCGGCGCAGGCCATGAATCACATCACGGCCAACGCGCTGCTCAAAGTGCTGGAAGAACCGCCGCCGCGCACTGTCTTCTTGTTGACGACTGATGCCCCTGACCTGCTTCTGCCCACCATTGTTTCGCGCTGCCGCCGTCTGCCTTTACCTGTACCTGCCTTTGATGAAGCCGCTGACTGGCTACGCAATGAAGGTGTGAAGGAACCCGTTGACTGGCTCGCGGCGGCCGGGGGGGCACCTTTGCGCGCCCTGCAGCTTTCAAAAACAGGCGAAGCGCCATGCCCTGCGTGGCTGCAGGGGTTTCTGCGCGAACTGGCTGCGGGAAACAGCAGCCCCTGGCTGGCTGCTGCCGACGCCCTGGATGGCATGGAACCTGCGCTTTGGCTGGATACGCTGCAGCGCCTGTTTGTTGACCTCTCCCTGGTGGCCGCAGGCGCGGCGCCGCGTTATTTCCCTGCCCAGGCGCAGGCGATGCAGGCCATCACTGGCCGTACTACGCCCACCATGCTGACTGCGGCAGTAAAATGGCTGGCTCAGCAGCGGGCTATTGCGGGCCATCCGCTCAGCCCCAAACTGTTCATTCATAGTGTGCTGCAACGCTGCGCGCTGGCCTGCGGTTCGAATGGTTCCGCTGGAAAAGCATAAACTCATTATCTGCTTCTGCATTCCTCTTCATCATGTTTGTTGATTCGCATTGCCACCTGGATTTCCCCGAACTGGCCCAGGACCTTCCTCAGATACTGAGCAATATGGCCGAAAACCGGGTCGGCCATGCCCTGGTCGTGGCGGTCAGCAAGCCGGAATGGGGCCGCATACTCGATATGGCGGCTTCACACGCTGAGCTTTACGCATCCGTGGGCGTGCATCCCGATTACAAAGACACTGAGGAGCCCAGCGTCGAAGACCTGCTGCAGGCCGCACAGAACCCGAAAGTGGTGGCCATTGGCGAAACCGGCCTGGATTACTACCGTGGCAGCGAACCCTTTGACTGGCAGCGTGAACG
>JAAZDZ010000553.1 GCA_012512545.1 Alcaligenaceae bacterium
GCGTCTCGCTCGTTTATGTGCAGGACAACCTTCCGCGACACGGCCAAACCGGATAGCGGATAGCGGAGGACAGAAGGTAACGGGTATACGGCGGCGCTACAAGCCATATAGTGGACTTAGTATAACCCCCCGATCTTGCCATCCGTCATTCTCACCCATGCAATACGCTGTTCCATGAATGGATTCGTTGGGATAAGCAAACACTGCGCTGTAATTGCTGCAATGCGTCATTTGAATTGCTGCGACGCATCATTCAATTTGCTGCGCTGCCACATTTCAAGTGAATGATATTCTTGGTCATCTCACCGTTTTTTGTCTCATATTTTGGAGTATCCACCATGCACGCCAACGACGACCTGGAGAAGCTCGCGCTTGATTATCACGCGTCGCCGACTCCGGGCAAAATTTCAGTCATGCCCACCAAACCGCTGGCCAATCAGGACGACCTTTCATTGGCCTACTCCCCTGGCGTGGCGTATGCCTGTATGAATATTCATACCGAAGGCGAAGATGCAGCCGCCAAATATACTTCGCGCTCGAATCTGGTAGGCGTCATTACCAATGGCACGGCCGTTCTGGGCCTGGGCAATATCGGCCCGCTCGCCGCCAAGCCTGTAATGGAAGGCAAAGGATGCCTGTTCAAGAAATTCGCAGGCATAGATGTATTCGATATCGAACTGGCCGAAAACGACCCTGACAAACTGGTGGATATTATCGCGGCCCTTGAACCCACACTGGGCGGCATCAATCTCGAAGACATCAAAGCCCCGGAATGCTTCTATATCGAAAAGAAATTGCGCGAGCGCATGAAGATTCCGGTTTTCCACGATGATCAGCACGGCACTGCCATTATTTCCTCTGCAGCCATTCTGAATGGGCTGAAAGTGGTAGGCAAGAACATCAGCGAGGTCAAGCTGGTGTGTTCGGGCGCCGGGGCAGCGGCTATCGCCTGCCTGGATCTGCTCGTGCAATTGGGTGTCCGGCGCGAAAATATCTACGTCACAGATTCGCGCGGCGTCATCCATGAAGGCCGGGAAGCCAATATGGAAGCCAACAAGGCCCGCTACGCCCAACGCACCGAAGCGCGCACCCTGGCCGATGTCTGCGTCGATGCCGACGTATTCCTGGGCTGCTCTGCCCCTGGCGTGCTGACGGCCGACATGCTGATGACCATGGCACCCAGCCCGCTGATTCTGGCCCTGGCCAACCCCAACCCTGAAATTCGCCCCGAAGTCGCCAAAGAGGCCCGCCCCGATTGCTTGATTGCCACTGGCCGCTCCGATTATCCCAACCAGGTCAACAACGTTCTGTGCTTTCCCTTCATTTTCAGGGGCGCCATGGATGTCGGCGCCACCGTCATCAACGAAGAAATGAAGCTGGCCTGCGTGCGGGCCATCGCCGAGCTGGCCCAGGCCGAGCCCAACGACGAAGTGGCCACCGCCTATGCGGGCGAAGAGTTGAGCTTTGGCCCCGAATACATCATTCCCAAGCCTTTCGACCCGCGCCTGATCATCAAGCTGGCGCCTGCCGTGGCACAGGCCGCCATGGATTCCGGCGTGGCGCGCCGCCCCATCGCAGACATGGAAAGCTACCGGCAAAAGCTGATGGGTCTGGTCTATCGCACCGGGCAGCTGATGCGCCCGCTGTTCATGGAAGCCAAGTCTGCCACCAAACGCGTTATCTACGCCGATGGCGAAGATGAACGTGTGCTGCGCGCCGCCCAGATCATCATCGACGAGCGGCTGGCCTTCCCCGTCC
>JAAZDZ010000554.1 GCA_012512545.1 Alcaligenaceae bacterium
CAGGTGGGGCAGGTGATTGGCTATGGCCTTGATGAGAACGGCGATGCCGTCAATGTACATATTTTTGTCGATGCGCCGCACGATAACCATGTCACAGAAGATGCACGCTTCTGGAATGCCAGCGGCGTCAATCTCTCGCTTGATGCGGAAGGCTTTTCGGTGCAAACGGGGTCCATGGCCTCCATTCTGGCGGGCGGTGTGGCGTTTTCACCGGCGGATGAGCTTGATATCCAGGCCGCTGAACCGAATTCCATCTTCAACCTGCATGCCTCACAGGCGCAGGCCATGGCCGACCCCGACGGCGAGCCCATGCTCATCAATTTCCGCTTCTACCACACTGTGCGCGGCCTCAAGCTGGGCGCGCCGGTAGACTTTCGCGGGCTGGAGCTCGGCAGTGTTGTGGATATCGACATGGAATTCGACCGGGAGCAACGGAAGTTCTACGCCCTGGTGCAGGCGCGCATCTACCCCCTGCGGTTTGGCCCTTTGTATGAGCGCCTGACTGAAGTTGATAAAGATCCGCATATCGCGCGGGCGCATCTGCTGGAAAACATGGTGGCGCGCGGCCTGCGAGGGCAGATGCGCTCAGCCAATCTTTTGACAGGACAGCAATATGTGGCGCTGGAGTTCTTCAACGACGCCAAAGATGTGGCATTCAATGGAACTGAATATCCGGTTGTTCTGCCTACGGTGACGGGTGACATGGACAGGCTGCAACAGCAGCTGGGCAGCATTGTCAGCAAGATCGACGCCTTGCCGCTGGACAAACTGGTGCAGGATGTGCGCGACACTCTGCAAAGCGTTACATCGCTGCTGACGGGTGTGGACGGCGAAGTGACGCCCGAACTGGCTTCTACCTTGCAGGCCGTGCGCAAGACGCTGACTGCAGTGGATCGCTTCGTTGACGAGGGCACGGCCACGGCAGGCGGGCTGGACAGCACAATGCGCGAACTGACTGCGGCTGCGCGGGCATTGCGGACGCTGGCAGACCATCTGCAGGCTCAGCCTGGCTCGTTGATCCGGGGAGCGCCCCGTGACCGGCTGGAGGTTTCACCATGAAATTCCTGTTTTTAGGCGCGGCTGCTTTGCTGGCGGGCTGCGCAACACAAGCACCGCAGTATTATTCCCTGCAGGCACCGGCTCTGGCTTCTTCGGCGCAGAACGGGCCGGTGGTGGCGGATTACGCCATCCGGGTGCAGCCGGTGCTGATTCCAGAGCAGCTGGCGCGTCCGCAGATTGTTGTGGCCACTGCGCAAAGCCCGGAAGTCATCCCCTTGAATGCTGCTTTGTGGGCAGGCCCGCTGGAAGCGCAGATCCGTGGAACTCTGGCTGCCGTACTGGCTCATAACCTGAATGTCATGGATATCAGTTCGCCGAAGTTTTCCGGCGATACGCCTGTCTGGCAGATCTACTTCGATGTCCAGCGTTTTGATTCCATTTACGGCGAAGCCATACGTCAGGATGTCGTCTGGCGCATGGTGCCGCAAGGCATGCCATCAGGGGTGAGCGGGAGGGTGTGTTCGGCGCAGCTGACCATGCCGGTGGGCGAGGGCATGTCGGCGCTGGTGGCAGGCCACCGCCAGGCTTTGGAACACCTGGGCGGCCTGGTGGGGCAGACGCTGCCCTGGCCGTCACAGGCTTCGGCACCGGCTTTCAGCGCCTTGCCGGAAGGGCTGAAATTCCGTGGCTGCGTGGGCTGAAGCGTCGGGTTCGGAGCGTTCCTAGGGTTACAACCGATATAGAGGGGCATGCAACATCTGTTGTAATGCTCACCTATGCGCGTGGAATTTTCCACGGCAAATAATATCCAGAATACGGAGACAAACATGCGATTCAGCAATGGATTCAAGCTGTTGACAGCAACGGCCGCCACCCTGGCCGCTTTTGCTGCCGCACCGGTCGCTACCGCGGCCGAACAGGTCGTGAAACTGGGTTTTGCGGCGCCCCTCACCGGCCCGCAATCGCACTACGGCGAAGACATGCGCAACGGCTTGCAGCTGGCCCTTGAAGAAGCCAACGAACAAAAAATCCAATTGGGCGGGAACACCGCCAAGTTTGTTCTGGTCAGCCGCGACGACCAGGCTGACCCGCGCACCGCCGTGCAGGTGGCGCAGCAGATTGTGGATGAAGGCGTGCAGGGTGTGCTGGGCCATTTCAATTCCGGCACCACCATTCCGGCTTCCAGCGTTTACAACGACGAAAGCCTGCCACAGATCGCCATGGCCACTTCGCCTGAATACACGGCCCAGGGCTTTAACACCACATTCCGCATGATGACCAGCGATACCCAGCAAGGCGCGGCGGCGGGTGAGTTCATTGTGAAAGACCTGAATGGCAAAACGGTCGCCCTGATCGACGACCGCACCGCTTATGGCCAGGGGCTGGCCGATCAGGTGGCCAAGGCCGTGCAGGCCCATGGCGGCGAGGTGGTGGCGCGCGAATACACCACTGACAAGGCCAACGATTTCACCGCTATTCTCACCAACATCAAATCCAAGAACCCCGATGTCGTGTTCTTCGGCGGCCTTGATGCCCAGTCTGGCCCCATGCGTCGGCAAATGGTTACGCTTGGCATTGAAGCGCCCCTGATGTCTGGCGAAATGACACGCAGCGAAACCTTCCTCAATCTGGCGGGCGAAGCCGCTGAAGGCACGTATGCTTCGCTGGCGGGCGTGCCTTTGCAGCAAATGGCTGCGGGAGCCCGGTTCGAGGAAGCCTACAAGGCCCGTTTCAACCAGAACCCGGGTGTGTATGCACCTTACGCCTATGACGGCGCCTGGAACATGGTGACGGCCATGAAGGAAGCGGGGTCTTCCAAACCCGCCGATTACCTGCCCAAGCTGGCCGCACTGCAGCGTTCGGGGGCCACCAGCGACAGTATTGCCTATGACGAGAACGGCGATCTCAAAGAGATCTCCGTCACCATCTATCAGGTCAAGAATGGGGCCTGGGAAATGGTCAAAACCATGGTCAGCAAGGCCAACTGATGCCCATCGTCACGGGGCGTGCCTGGCCGCGCCCCGTGGCGGGGGTCCGCATGTGAACTGGCCTCGCGCCAGC
>JAAZDZ010000555.1 GCA_012512545.1 Alcaligenaceae bacterium
CCCCAATGCAAAGCAAATGGAAACGCCACTTTCTGACCATCGCCCTGGCCTGCTCCATGAGCACGCTTATCGCTCCAACCGCGCAGGCAGAAACCGATTTCCCGACCAAGCCCATTACGCTGATCGTGCCCTGGCCCGCAGGTGGCTCGACAGACCGCCACCTGCGCGCTCTGGCACAGGAGGCCAGTAAGGAGCTGGGCCAGCCCGTCATCGTTGAAAACCGTCCGGGTGCGGGCGGCACACTCGGCCCCAGCTCCATGGCCATGTCCGCCAAACCCGATGGCTACACCATCAGCCAATACCCGCTGGGCCTGCTGCGCATGCCCCACATGCAAAAAACCACTTATCACCCCATTGATGATTTCACCTTCATCGTGGGCCTGTCGGGCTATCTCTTCGGCTTCACTGTGCGCGACGATTCCCCATTCAAGACGTTCGATGACTACATTGAAGCCGCGCGGCAGAAACCCGACACCATTGACTATGGCTCAACCGGGGTCGGTTCCTCACCCCACCTGATTCTGGAAGAAATCGCCATCAATGCCGGGGTGTCGCTGGTGCACGTTCCCTTCAAAGGCAACGCCGATATGCAGCAGGCCCTGCTGGGCGGGCATGTCATGGCGCAAAGCGATGCAGCGGGCTGGGATCAATTCGTCGATTCCGGGCGCATGCGCCTGCTTGTCACCTTCGGAGAAGAACGCACCAAGCGCTGGCCTGAGGTTCCCACTGCCAAGGAGCTGGGCTACAAGGTCGTATCCAGCTCGCCATACGGCCTGGCCGGCCCGAAAGGCATGGACCCCGCCGTCGTCAAGAAACTGCACGACGCCTTCCAGAAAGCCCTCTACAGCGAGCGCAGCATGGAAATCATGGCGCAGCTCAACCAGGAGCCCAATTACCGTAACAGCACGGATTATAAAAAATGGGCAGAAGAGACTTTCGCCAAGGATAAAGCGCTCATTGACCACCTGGGCCTGGCAAGCCAGTAAATCGGCATAAAACAGTCGGTCTTGCAAATCTGCAAGGCCGATTTTTCATGGCCGGACGCTCCCCGCAACCCTGCCGGGCGTGACGGCATGACGTGAATCGCGCCTCTGGAACGTATACACTCAGTATCTGAAACAGTTACACTGGCTTAGAGAGAATCTCAAGCTTGACCACCACTTTGCAAGGTTACAAAATGACGCAAACGGTTGATGGACACACCACCAGCCACATTGATCTTCCCCTGGAAGGCGTGAAAGTCCTGGATATTTCCCGCGTGTTTGCCGGGCCTTTATGCGGCCAGGTGCTGGGCGACCTGGGCGCGGAAGTCGTAAAGGTCGAACACCCCCAACGGGGCGACGATACGCGCGACTGGGGCCTGCGTATCGGCGGGACGGAAACCACGTATTACTCAAGCATGAACCGCAACAAGCGTTCCATTACGCTGGATCTTCAATCCGACGAAGGGCGCCGCATTATTCATGAACTGATTCCCCAGTTCGACGTTGTCATACAGAATTTCAAGACCGGCGGGGCCGACAAGCTGGGGCTGGGTTATGAAGAACTCAAAGCCATCAAGCCCGATCTCATCTATTGCTCCATCACCGGCTACAACAGCAGCGGTCCGGAAGCCAAGCGCCCCGGCTATGACCTGCTGATCCAGGGAGAAGCCGGCCTGATGGCCCTGAATGGCGAAGCCGGCCAGCCGCCCCTGAAATTCGGGGTCGCTGTCGTGGACATGATGACGGGCATGTATGCCGCGCAGGCGGTGCTGGCCGCTCTGTTCCGCCGCGAACGCACCGGCAGGGGCCGTCTGATCGAAATGGCGCTTTACGACTGCGGCATCATGGTCACCAGCTACTATGGCCTGGATGCCCTTTTACTGGGCACAGACCCCGAACGCTACGGCAATGCCCACCCGTCCATCGTCCCCTATGGCATGTTCGACGCAGCCGATGGGCCGCTGCTCATCACCGTGGGCACCAATGCGCAGTTCGACAAATTCTGCCGACAAGTCATCATGCGCCCGGACATCGTGGAAGACCCGCGCTATTCCACCAATGTGGAACGCTCGCAGAATCGCCTGACGCTGCTGCCGCTCGTCAAGGACGCCATTCGCGCTTTACCGCGGGAAACCCTGCTTGAGCGCCTGACCGCCTGCGGCATCCCCTGCGGCAGCGTATTGGGGCTGCACGACGCCCTGACCAGTGAACGCACCCGCGACAGCGGCCTGCTGCAAGTCATGCCGCACCCGGTCGCCGGTTCCACCAATGTGTTTGCCCCGCCTTATCGCCTGGATGGCCAGCGCCTGCCCATACGCTGCGCCCCGCCATCGCTGAGCGAAGGCACAAGGGAAATTCTGCACGACCTTCTGAAGCTGTCCAATGAAGAACTGCAGGCTCTGCAAGACAAAGGTGTGCTGACACTGCCCAAATAATCGTCCTGAAATCAAGACACGCTCATGTAACACGGAGGCATTCATGAAACCATTCCTAAAAACCAGCCTGACAGCCATGGCTGCTGCCCTTACCCTGGCCGCAGCGCCTGCACAGGCTCAAGCAGACGATTGGCCGAATCGCAGCGTCGAAGTCATTGTTCCCTATACCCCTGGCGGCGCCACGGATTCCGTCACCCGCGCTGTCACAGACCGCCTGACCCAACGCCTTGGACAGACATTCGTTGTCACCAACCGGCCTGGCGCCAACGGCACCATCGGCACCAGTCAGGGCGCGCGCGCTAAGCCAGACGGCTACACCTTTGTCACCGTCCTGGCGGCCCACACCGTCAACCCTCACCTGTACAAGCTGAACTACAGCGACGAGGATTTCACCCCGGTGTCGCATATGGCCGACCTGCCGCTGTTTCTCTTTGTCGCCAAGGACTTGCCCGTCAACACGCTTGAAGAGCTGGTTGAATACGGTAAGGCCAACGATGGCATGCTCACCTACGCATCCAGCGGCACTGGCGCCAGCGCTCACCTGACCGGCGCGAACTTCTCGCATCTGGCGGGCTTCGAAATGATTCACGTGCCCTACAAGGGCAGCGCCCCCATTCTTACCGACCTGCTTGGCGGTCGTGTCTCCATGGCATTCGACCCCATTCTGGTGCCTATGCAATATGCGAAACAGGGCGATCTGAAAGTGCTGGCCGTGACATCCACGGAACGCTGGGCCGACGAACCCGACATCCCCACCGTGGCTGAATCGGGCTTTCCGGGCTTTGCCATGAACTCGTGGGTGGCCCTGCTGGCACCCGCAGGCACGCCGCAGGAAATCGTTGACAAAGTCGCCGCTGAAATTGCCGAAATCGTCAAGGAAGAAAGCATTGGCGAGCGTTTCAAGAACGCAGGCTTTGTGCCCATTGGCACAGGCCCGGCTGATCTGCAGGCCCTGATTGAGCGCGACTCCAAGATGTACGGTGAAATCATCGAACGCGCGAAGATTTCAATCGACTAAACCCTGATCTGCCCTCAAGGCAAATCAGCAGGCCCCGCCAGTGAATGACTGAGCGGGGCTTTTCTGTATTCAGCTGTATTCAGTCTTCGCTGACCAGTTTGACGTTGCAGTACGCCAGCAAGCCTTCAATACCGCATTCGGAACCCAGACCACTTTCCTTGATGCCGCCAAAAGGCGCTTCGGGCATGGAAATATGCAGGCTGTTGATGCCCAGCATGCCTGCCTGAATGCCGCGCGACAGTTTGGAGCGTGTCAGGCTGTCGCGCGTGAACGCATAGCTGGCAAGCCCGTAAGGCAGGCGATTCGCATGCTCAATGGCTTCTTCCAGGGTATCGACCTTGCGCAGCAGCGCCACGGGGCCAAAGGGCTCTTCATTCATGATGCGCGCAGAGTCAGGCACGTTTTCCAGCACAGTGGGTTGCCAGAAAAAACCTGGAGTCGGGCCGGGCTCGCCGCCGCAGGCGACAGTCGCCCCCTGCTCAACGGCATCCTGGATAAGCTCTTCCATGGCCTTGAGGCGCCGCGGGTTGGCCAGCGGCCCGACATCAACCGCTTCGTCCAGCCC
>JAAZDZ010000556.1 GCA_012512545.1 Alcaligenaceae bacterium
ATGATTTTGCTGCCGATGACTACCGCATCGGCGCATTCCGACACCTTTTTAGCGCTTTCCGGATCGCGAATGCCAAACCCCACCCCAACGGGTATCTTCACATGTTGACGAATGATACTCAGCCTGCGAGCGACATCGTCGGTATCCAGATTTCCTGCGCCCGTCACGCCCTTGAGCGACACATAATACACATAGCCGCGAGCCACTTTGGCCACGGCCTGCATGCGCGCGTCGGTAGAGGTCGGCGCCAGCAAGAATATGGGATCAATGCTGGCTTCATCCAGCATGGCGGCGAATTCAGCGATTTCCTCGGGCGGGTAATCCACCACCAGGATGCCATCCAGCCCGACTTCGCGCGCGGCATCAACAAAAGCCTGCTGTCCCATGCGCTCGATAGGGTTGGCATACCCCATGAACACAACGGGCGTTGTGGTATCGGTGCGGCGGAATTCGGCCACCATTGCCAGCACATGGCGCAGGGTTGTGCCCCGGGCAATCGCCCTTTCAGCAGCGCGCTGAATGACGGGGCCATCGGCCATGGGATCGGAAAACGGTATGCCCAGTTCGATGATGTCCGCCCCTGCCTTGACCAGCGCGTGCATCAGCGCGGGCGTGGCTTCAAGGGAAGGATCGCCAGCGGTAACGTAGGGAACCAGGGCTGTGCGGCCCGCCAGGCGGGCAAAGGCGGCCTGCAGGCGCTCATTGGAAGCATTCATTGCGTTAGACCTTCCTTTTACAACTGGATGCCGCCGTATTCGGCGACGGTATGCATGTCCTTGTCACCCCGCCCGGACAGGTTGACCAGAATGATTTTGTCACGCCCCAGCGACGGTGCCATCTTTACGGCCTGCGCAATGGCATGGGCGGATTCAAGTGCCGGCATAATGCCTTCAAAGCGGCTGCAGTCGTGGAACGCCTGTATGGCTTCTTCGTCGGTAATGCAGGCGTAAGAAGCCCGGCCGCTATCTTTCAGCCAGGCGTGTTCCGGCCCGACTCCAGGATAGTCCAGCCCGGCTGACACGGAATGGGTTTCGATGATCTGGCCGTCTTCGTTCTGCATCACGTAAGTGCGGTTGCCATGCAGCACGCCGACCGCGCCGGCGTTCAGGGGGGCGGCATGCGCGCCCGATGCCAGCCCGCGACCCGCGGCTTCGACTCCCACCAGCTGCACTTCGGGCTGATCGATATAGGGGTGGAAGATACCCATGGCGTTCGAGCCACCGCCCACGGCTGCCACGATGTAATCGGGCTGGCCGCCCGCATCGGCGGGCATCTGTTCGAGGCATTCGGTGCCAATGACGGATTGGAAGTCCCTTACCATCATGGGATAAGGGTGCGGCCCCGCCACGGTGCCGATAATGTAGAAAGTATTTTCCACATTGGTAACCCAATCGCGCATGGCTTCGTTCAGGGCGTCTTTCAGGGTGCGGGAGCCGGATTCCACCGGCACGACCGTCGCGCCCAGCAGTTTCATGCGATAGACGTTGGACGCCTGGCGGCGGACGTCTTCGCTGCCCATGTAGACCACGCATTCCAGGCCGTAACGGGCCGCCACGGTGGCTGTAGCCACGCCATGCTGGCCCGCGCCGGTTTCAGCGATGATGCGCTGCTTGCCCAGACGGCGGGCCAGCAGAATCTGCCCGATGCAGTTATTGACCTTATGAGCGCCTGTGTGATTGAGATCTTCGCGCTTGAACCAGATTTGCGCACCGCCGAGTTGTTCCGACCAGCGCCTGGCATGATAAACAGGGCTTGGGCGACCCACAAAATGCTTGAGTTCGTAGTGGAACTCTTTCAGGAATTCAGGGTC
>JAAZDZ010000557.1 GCA_012512545.1 Alcaligenaceae bacterium
AAGCCATGCAGCAATTGGGCGGGGATGCCAATCGCATCAATCCGCTGGCGCCTGTAGAACTGGTGATCGACCACTCGGTTATCGTCGATGTGTTCGGCAACCCGCAGGCGTTTGCCCGCAACGTCGAAATTGAATACGAGCGCAATATGGAACGCTACCAGTTCCTGCGCTGGGGCCAGACGGCGTTCAATGATTTCAAGGTGGTGCCGCCAGGCACTGGTATTGTTCACCAGGTCAATCTGGAACACCTCTCAAGGGTGGTGTTCACCCAGGAAAAAAACGGCGTTATCGCAGCCTACCCGGATTCCTGCGTGGGTACGGATTCGCACACTCCCATGGTCAATGGCCTGGGCATCGTCGCCTGGGGCGTGGGAGGCATTGAAGCAGAAGCCGCCATGCTGGGGCAGCCGATCTCCATGCTGATCCCGGAAGTCGTCGGCTTCAAGCTCACTGGCTCGCTGCCGGAAGGCTCCACCGCCACCGACCTGGTGCTGACCATCACCGAAATGCTGCGCCAGCACCGCGTGGTGGGCAAGTTTGTTGAATTCTACGGGCCGGGCGTGTCGGCGGTGCCGCTGGCCAACCGGGCCACCATCGGCAATATGAGCCCAGAATACGGCTCTACATTGGCTATCTTCCCGATTGATGACGTTACGCTGCGCTATATGGCCCTGACCGGCCGTTCGCAGGAGCAGGTCGCTCTGGTCGAAGCCTATGCCAAGGAACAGGGCTTGTGGCACGATCCGCAGGCCGAGCCGCGTTATACCGAAACGCTGGAACTTGACCTTTCCACCGTTGTGCCCTCCATCGCCGGGCCAAAACGCCCTCAAGATCGCATCCCCCTGGCCGACTCCCAAAAAGCCTTCCGAAACAGCCTGTCAGCGCTGATCAGCGACGCGCCGCAACCGCTCAAGGGTTATGACGCTGCGGTGGAAAGCTCCTTCCCGGCGTCTGACGCGCCTTCGCACGAACAGCCAGCCAAGCTGTCCGCTGCGCCCAACGAGTATCTGGAAGCCAATCCCAGTGGCGCGCTGGACGGCAGCGCCGCAGCAGCAACCAAGCCGCGCGAACCGATCACCATTACTCTGGCAGATGGAACGAGTTGCAGCATCGACCATGGCGCGGTGGTGATTGCGGCCATTACGTCCTGTACCAATACCTCCAATCCGGAAGTCATGATGGCAGCGGCGTTGCTGGCCAAGAATGCGGTGGAGAAGGGGCTGGAGCGCAAGCCCTGGGTCAAGACCAGCCTGGCCCCCGGGTCGCGCGTGGTGACGGACTACTACGAACGCGCAGGGCTGACGCCTTATCTTGAGGCCCTGGGCTTCAACCTGGTAGGTTATGGCTGCACCACATGTATCGGCAATTCCGGCCCGCTCATTCCTGAAGTCAGCCAGGCCATCAATGAATACGATCTGGCCGTGACATCGGTGCTTTCGGGCAACCGCAACTTCGAGGGGCGTATCCACTCTGAAGTCAAAATGAATTACCTGATGTCGCCGCCGCTGGTCGTGGCGTATGCGTTGGCAGGCTCAATGGATATTGATCTGTTCAACGATGCCTTGGGCACAGGCAAGGATGGCCATCCGGTGTATCTGAAGGATATCTGGCCGACGGCCGCCGAGGTGGCCGCTGTGGTTCAGGCATCTATTGCATCCGAAATGTATACCTCAGGCTATGCCGATGTGTTCGCGGGCGACAAGCGCTGGCAGGCTCTGCCTACGCCGCAAGGCGCGCTGTTCGATTGGGATGAGTCCTCCACCTATGTGCGCAAGCCGCCGTATTTTGTCGATATGCCGCAGCAGCCGCAGCCTGTGGGCGATATCCTCGGGGCCAGAGCGCTGGCCAAACTGGGAGATTCCGTCACGACCGACCACATCAGCCCGGCGGGCTCCATCGCGCCGAACTCGCCTGCCGCGCAATACCTGATCAGCCATGGCGTGGAGCCCAAGAATTTCAACTCCTATGGTTCGCGGCGCGGCAACCACGAAGTGATGATCCGCGGCACCTTCGCCAACGTGCGTTTGCGCAACCAGCTGGCACCGGGAACGGAAGGCGGGTTCACCCGTGACTTCACTCAGGCTGGCGGGCCGGTCAGCTCAATTTTTGATGCCTCGCGCAATTATCTGGAATCCGGCACCCCGCTGGTCATTCTGGCCGGTAAGGAATATGGCTCCGGCTCTTCACGCGACTGGGCGGCCAAAGGCACAGTCCTGCTGGGTGTGCGCGCCGTGATTGCGGAATCGTTCGAACGCATTCACCGTTCCAATCTGTTGGGCATGGGCGTGTTGCCGCTGCAGTTCATGGAGGGCCAGAGCGCCGACAGCCTGGGCCTTACAGGCGAAGAAACCTTCGACATCGTGGGCGTTACACGGCTGAATGAATCTGATGCCGTGAAAACCGTTCAGGTCAGGGCGGGTGCGGTCGAGTTTGAAGCACTGCTGCGCATAGACACCCCCAGCGAAGCCGCTTACTACCGCCATGGCGGCATCATGCAATAC
>JAAZDZ010000558.1 GCA_012512545.1 Alcaligenaceae bacterium
CCCCCATCGCCTGATAACCTTTGCTTATACCTATGAGATTTCGTCAATTTCAGCAGTTCGTCGCCATTGCCGAGGCGGGCAGTTACCGCCGCGCGGCAGAAACTTTGTTCATTGCGCAGCCTGCGCTGTCTGTTTCCATGCAGAAGCTGGAACACGAGATGGGGGCGCAACTCTTTGAGCGCGGCGCGCGCGGCGTGACATTGACGGCGGCGGGGCACGCCTTGCTGGCCGATGCGCGGCGGGTGCTGTTTCATGCGGATCAGGCGCAGCGTTCGGTCAGGCTGGTCGCGCATGGCGAATCGGGCAGTCTGCGCCTGGGGTTTGTCGGGTCGGCGACGTATGCCTTGTTGCCGCGCACCATTCCGCCCTTTCGCGAGCGTTACCCTGACATCGAAGTCAGCCTGCTGGAAGATCGCTCTATCGCATTGCTGGGCAAGCTGAAGAACAACGCCATTGATGCAGCGCTGGTGCGCGGCCCGGTGGCGGCCGACCCCGATCTGGAAAGTTGGGTGGTGGAACGCGACGATTTCGTGCTGGCGGTGAATCATGCTCACCCCCTGGCAGGCCAGCGGCATATTGCGCTGGGCGCCTGCGCTGATTATCCGTTTGTCATGTATTCGCCCGGGGAAGTGCCCGGTCTCAACAGCCTTGTCCTGAGCTTGTGCGGCCAGGCCGGATTCGCCCCGGTGGTGCATCAGGAAGCGGTGCAGGTGCAGACGGTGGTCAGCCTGGTGGCCAGCGACATGGGGGTGGCGCTGGTGCCCGGCGTGACCCGCGCATACACCAACCCGCATGTGCGGTTCGTGGAGCTGAGCGATACCGGCGCCCGCCAGGCAGTTTCCCTGTTGCTTGTCACACATCGGAATTCCGGCTGCCTGCCCATCGCGCGCCTGCGCGACTGTATGTTGGAGTAAATTCTTTTCGATACTTTTTTAGTATCAAACTTTCAAATAATAATATTAGACCGTCATAGGTTTTACGTGGATAGTGTGCTTTCATGCTTATCGATGGATGCACGCAAAAATGATAGACACTCTGGATTTCACCGCGATTCCCGAGGAAGACGAGGCCCTGCGAGGGCCCGTGCGCAGCTTTCTTGAAGAAACCGTGATGGACTTGCCTGCCGACCGACGCGCCCGGTCATGGATGGGGTTTGATGCCGATTTCAGCAAGGCGCTGGCACAGCGGGGCTGGCTGGGCCTGACCCTGCCGCGCGAATACGGCGGTGCAGAGCTGGGCCCTTTCGCCCGTTTTGTGATTTCCGAGGAATTGCTGGCATCGGGCGCGCCGGTATCGGCGCACTGGATCGCCGACCGCCAGAGCGGCCCGCTCATTCTGAAGTACGGCACAGAAGAACAAAAACACTTTTATCTGCCGCGCATCAGCCGCGCTGAAGCTTTTTTCTGCATCGGCATGAGCGAGCCCGGTTCGGGTTCCGACCTGGCCAGTATCCGCAGCCGCGCCACCCGTACCGACAAAGGCTGGCTGCTCAATGGCAGCAAGATCTGGACGACCAACGCCCAGCATTCGCACTACATGATTGCCCTGGTGCGCACGTCCGGCGAACCTCAGGATCGCTACAAGGGGCTGTCGCAGATCATTGTTGATCTCAGCCTGCCGGGCGTGACTATCCGCCCGATTGAAGATATGTCTGGCGATGCGCATTTCTCCGAAGTCTTTTTCGACAATGTGGAGTGCCCCGCCGAGGCATTGATTGGTGAAGAAGGCAATGGCTGGGCTCAGGTGAATGCCGAACTGGCATTTGAGCGCAGCGGCCCGGAACGTCTGTATTCAAGCATGGTTCTGGTAGAAAGCTGGCTCAGGCACTGTAGAGACAATGTATCTAATGAGAGCGTGCGCCAGGAGACCATGGGCCATGTGGTTTCGTGGCTGGCGGTCTTGCGTTCCCTGTCCGTGGCGCTGACGGCCAAGCTGGTGCGCGGTGAAAGCCCCGCCATCGAAGCGTCGCTGGTGAAAGACATGGGCACGGAAATCGAACAGGCGATTCCGCGCTGGATTGGCGACGTCATCGGCGCCGAGCCCGAGATTGCCGCTTCTGCCGAACTGCGCCGCACGGTGTCGTATCTGGAGCAGTTGGCGCCTTCGTTCTCTTTGCGTGGCGGCACACGTGAAATCATGCGCGGCATCATCGCCCGCGGCCTCAAACTGCGCTAGGAGTTGTTGTATGGATATGCTTACGGAAGCACTGGAGCGCCTGTTTCGTGAACGGGCCACCCCCGAGGCGATTCGGAATATTGAAGCGGGTGGCGATACTGCGCCGCTGTGGGCGGAAATTGCGGACAGCGGTTTTCTGGACATTCTGTTGCCTGAAGATGATGGCGGCGCAGGGGTCTCTCTGGACGAAGCGTTTCCCGCCTTCATGCTGGCGGGTCAGCATGCCGTGCCTCTGCCTTTTGTGCAGACTGTCATGGCGCGCGCCTGGTTGCACGCGCTTGGCGTCAAAGCGCCGGAAGGCGCCATTGCGATTGCAGGCCCCGAAACGGTGCGTCTGGCTGATGGCAGCCTGAGTGTGCGGGCGGTGGCCTTTGGCAAAACGGCCGATTGGGTTCTGGCCGAATTTGACGATCTCTGGGTGGCACTGCCCACCGAAGCTGCCCGGGTGGAAGGCGACCAGGCTCGCGGCAGTCAGACGGCCGACCTGAGCTGGCCTTCTTTGCCGAGAACGGCGCTGATTGTCAGCCAGGGCGAAGGCGATGTATGCCCGCCCGCGCAACTGGCTGCCGCATCGCTGACGCCCCTGCTGGCAGGTGCGGCGCATCAGGCTCTGGACATGACGCTGGCACATGTGGCGGAACGTCAGCAGTTCGGCAGGGCGATTGCGCAATTCCAGGCCGTGCAGAATCAGATCAGCGTGATGGCCGAGCGGGTGTGGGCCATGCGCATGGCAGCCCGCATGGCATTCCAGGCAGCAGGCCCCATGCCTGCGTTCGGGATGACCGCCATTGGCAAAACGCGCTGCAGCGAAGCGGCGGCGCTGGTGGCCGATATTGCCCATGCTTTGCATGGTGCCATCGGCATTACCGAAGAATACGACTTGCAGTTATATACGCGGCGTTTGCGCGAATGGCGTCGTGCCGGGGGCACCGAAGCCTGGTGGGCGCGCCGCCTGGGCCGCGATGTCATCGAGAACAGCAAGGGCTCGGCACTGGACTACATACTGTCCTGCGCAAAAGTCTGAGCCCGGGTCATCTTATGTTCAGCTGAGAGGAGACAATGCAGAAAATATATAAATCAGCAGACGAGGCCGTGAGCCACGTCGAGGATGGCGCCACCATTCTGGTGAGTGGCTTTGGCGATATCGGCTTGCCGTTTGAGCTGTTGCATGCACTGGCGCGTACCCAGGTCAAGGGTCTCACCATTGTGTCCAACAACGCCGGTACGGGAGAACTGGGCCTGTCCAGGCTGTTCAAGAACCGGCAGGTGTCGAAGTTGATCGCATCCTTTCCGTCACAGCCCGATTCCCTGCATTACTACGATGCCTACGAAGAGGGCGGGGTCGAGCTTGAACTGGTGCCTCAGGGAACCCTGGCCGAGCGCATCCGGGCGGGGGGCGCCGGGCTGGCCGGTTTCTTCACGCCCACAGGCTATGGCACGGAATTGGCCCAGGGCAAGGAAACCCGCGAGGTCAATGGCAAGGGCTATGTATACGAAGAGGCCCTGACAGGCGATTTCGCCTTTATCAGAGCGCATCTTGCCGACGCCTACGGCAACCTCAGGTATCGCCTGGCCAGCCGGACTTTCAATCCCATTATGGCGATGGCTGCCCGCAACACGGTCGCCGAAGCCAGCACCATCGTTCCGGTTGGCGATATCGGGCCTGACGATGTTCATACGCCCGGCGTTTTTGTGGATCGGATAGTGGAGATCGGAAATGAATAAGGGTTGGTCAGACGAAGAGCTGGCGCGTCGCGTAGCGCTGGATCTGCCAGACGGCGCAGTGGTGAATCTGGGCATTGGCATGCCCGTTCGGGTTGCCGATCACGTGCCGGAAGACAGGTTGGTGTTCTTTCATTCCGAAAACGGCATCATCGGCATGGGGCCTGCCCCGCAGAAGGGCTTTGAAGACCCGGACGTCGTGAATGCGGCCAAGCAGCGCGCCACATTGATTCCCGGCGCGTCGATTGTCCATCATGCGGATTCCTTTTCGCTGATACGCGGCGGCAGGCTGGATTTCTCGATTCTGGGGGCGCTTCAGGTAGCGCCGAACGGCGATATCGCCAATTGGAAGGTGCCGGGACAACGGGGCGGCGGTGGCGTGGGAGGCGCCATGGATCTTGCCGTCGGCGCCAAGAAAGTGGTCGTCATGATGCGCCACCAGGATAAAAAAGGCCAGCCCAAGCTGGTCGGGCAGTGCACGTTTTCGTTGACGGCTGTGAAGACGGTGGCGCTGGTTTACACGGAACTGGGTGTGTTCGAGTGCGCTGGAGATCACTTCCTTGTAAAGGATAGCGCTCCAGGCATCAGCCAGGACGAATTGCGCGCCAGAACTGGCGCGCCGCTGGAGTTCGTTTGATAGAGCTTCAGTATTTGGTCAATTGAACCTGTAGAACTACAGAAGGAGACAATCATGAAAATCAAGAATATTTTTGCAGCGCTTTGCCTTTTCTCGTCCATGTCGGCGGCGGCTGCATTTCCCGCCGACAAGCCGATCAATCTGGTCGTGCCCTATCCTCCGGGTGGGGCGGTGGACCCGATCGCCCGGCTTTATGCTGAAAAAATATCCGATAACTGGGGCGTTCCTGTCGTCGTGCTGAACCGCCCTGGCGCGGGCACCACCATCGGCATGAACCAGGTGGCCCGGGCCGACCCGGACGGCCATACGGTGATACTGGCCACGGCCAGCATTACCAGCAACGCGCCGCTGTACAAGACGCTGCCCTACGACACGCTGAATGATTTCACCTATCTCAGCATGGCGGGCATCATTCCGCTGGCGATTGCGGCCAACCCCAATACGCCGGTGAATACCCTGGATGAACTCGTCAGCGCGCTCAAGGAAAAACCCGACAGCCTGAGCTGGTCGTCCTCGGGCAACGGCAGCATCATTCACCTGGGGGGCGAACTTTTCGAATCGCTTGCCGGGGTGGAGATGATGCACGTTCCCTATAAAGGCAGTGGTCCTTCCGTCATGGCGGGGGTGGCAGGTGAAGTCGATATGTCTTTTGACTCGGTTTTTCTGATGCGTCCGCAGGCCGAGGCGGGCAAATTGAAGTTCATCGCCGTGGCCAGTCAGGAACGGGTGGCATCGTTGCCCGACGTGCCTGCCATCGCAGAGAAATACCCAGGCTATTTCGTGACATCCTGGGTGGGGTTCATGGGGCCAGCCAATATGCCCAAGGATGCCACCGAAGCCTGGGCCAAGGAGATCGCCCGTATTTCCGCTTTGCCGGAAATCAAGGACAAGCTCGGCACTATGGGGGTTGAAGCGACTTCCAACACGCCGGAGGAGTTCTCGGCATTTGTTGAAAGCGAGATCAAGAAATGGGAAAAAGTGATGGTTGAGGCCAATATTCCTCAGCTTGAGTAGTCGTGTGTGCAGCGGGCCAGGCAATCCTGGCCCGCAAGAATATTCCCAGGAGAAAAAATGACCTTATCGTCTGAAATGCCAGCGGCGGTGTTGCCGCAACAAGAGTATTTCGCGCACTTGGCCGAAGGCCGGTTCATGATTCAACGGTCGCGCAGCAGTGGTGAATATGTTTTCTACCCCCGTGTGGCGGCGCCTCGTACTGGCGCGCTTGATCTTGAATGGGTGGAAGTATCGGGCCGTGGCACCGTCTATGCCACCACAGTGATGCGTGTGCGGCCACCCGCGCAGCCCTACAACGTGTGCCTGGTCGAGCTTGAGGAAGGGCCGCGCATGATGAGCCGCGTCGAAGGGCTGGACCCTCAGGCCGTGCGCGTGGGCATGCCTGTAAAGGCGCGTATTTCCCAGGATTCCGATGGCCAGCCGCTGGTCGTCTTCGACCCTCGCGAGCAGGAGCAGGCATGAGCATTGAACGTTTTCCGCGCGGCAGGACAGCCATTGTTTCTTCCGCCACGTATGGCATGGGCGAGGCGCCCGGCCTGTCATCGCTGGATCTGGCTGTCAGGGCCAGCGTGCAGGCGCTGGCGGGTGTGGGGCTGACTC
>JAAZDZ010000559.1 GCA_012512545.1 Alcaligenaceae bacterium
CATCCAGACCATCCGCGAACAGGGCGTCACTGTTTTTCTGGTCGAACAGAATGCCAACAAGGCGTTGCAGGTGGCCGACCGGGGCTATGTGCTGGAAACCGGCAAAGTGGTGCTGGCCGACACCGGCCCCAATCTGCTGGTCAACGACGAAGTCCGCAAAGCCTACCTGGGCGCCTGACCACGCGCCAAAGCGCGAGCCGCGCCGGTTACGGCGCGGCTTAAGCGCCAGTACTTATTCCAGCCCTTCCGCGGCGACGGCGGCTTTCACGCCGGCGTCGGCGTTCATGCGGTTGAAGAAGGCCATCAGGTTGCTGAAGCCGGATAAATCCATTTTCACGGCCAGCGCCCAGCGGGTGACGGTGTAGAGATAGGCATCCACGACGGAACGGGTTCCAGTGACCCATTGTTTGCCTTCAAGCTGTTTGTCGATAATGCCGAACAGCCTCATGGCCTGGGCTTTCCCGCCGGCCACAAGCTGTTCCTGGCAGGCGGTGTCGCTGGTGTAGGCAGCCTTGCCAAAGACCAGGCCAAACGACTTGTGCAGATCGGCATTGACAAAGCCCAGCCAGCGGCGGGTTTCGGCCCGCGCCTTGATGTCCTGCGGCATGAGGTCCGCTTCGGGGTGTTTTTCAGCCACATATTCCAGAATGGCAGCGCTTTGCGTCAGCACGAGGTCGCCGTCCGTCAGCACAGGAACCGAACCGACCGGGTTCAGCGCCAGGAATTCGGGCTCTTTGAGCTTGTCGCGAGGCACGGCCTGGGTTTCATAGGGCTGGCCTGCCCATTCCAGAACAATATGAGTGGCCAGTGGGCAGGCGCCCGGCATGTAGTACAGCTTCATGAAGATGCTCCCTGAAAGATGAGTGGATGATCAGTCTTGTCCGGCGCTTGCCAGATGCTGGCTGAGAAACGCTTCCATACGCTGGTAAAACTCGAATTTGTTTTCGTCGTTATGAAAACCATGGCCTTCGTTTTCCTTGACCATGTATTCCACTTCAACACCGCGCGAACGCAAGGCTGCGACCATCTGGTCGCTTTCGTCCTTGTTGACGCGCGGGTCGTTGGCACCCTGAGCGATGAATAGCGGGGTGCGGATGTTCTCTGCATTCAGCGCAGGCGAAGTCGCTTCCAGGCGCTCACGGTCTTTTTCCGGGTGGCCGACCATGCTGTGCATTTTTTCCAGCAGGGGCTTCCAGTAGGGGGGAATGGTGTTCAGGAAGGTGAGCAGGTTGGACACTCCCACGAAATCCACGGCTGCAGCGTAGAGTTCCGGCGTGCGGGTAATACCCGACAGGGTGGCATAGCCGCCATAGCTGCCGCCGTAGATGGCGATGCGGCTGCGGTCGGCAATGCCTTGCTCAATCAGCCATTGCACACCATCGGTGATGTCATCCTGCATGGCCAGGCCCCATTGGCCGAAACTGGCTTCCCAGAACTTGCGCCCGTAGCCGGTGGAGCCACGGAAATTCATCTGCAGCACGCAGTAGCCGCGGTTTGCCAGGAATTGGGCTTCGGGGTTGAAGCCCCAGCTGTCGCGCGCCCAGGGGCCGCCGTGCGGGTTGACAACGCAAGGCAGATTACGCGGCTCGCGGCCTTTGGGCAGAGTGAGGTAACCATGAATGACCAGGCCATCGCGCGCCGTGTATTGAATGGGGCGGACTTCAGCCATGTCGCTTTCAGGCAGGGCGGGGTTGATGTCGGCCAGTTTGCTCAGGCTGCCTGTATCTTCATCGTATATATATCGACTGCCTGGAGTGCGGTCGTTGTAGGCTGCCACAATGTATTTTTTTTCGTCGCGCGTACCGCTTTGCAAGGCGATTTCGTAACCTGGCAGTGTTTCGGAAACGCGCAAGTGGCGTTCGGCGGCCTGCTGGTCAAAGAAATGATATTTCACCTTGTCGGTCTGGTAGACGGCGGCAGTGAGGACATGCCGCAGGCGGGAA
>JAAZDZ010000560.1 GCA_012512545.1 Alcaligenaceae bacterium
GGAAACCCTGTGTGTGATCAGGCTAGTTTAGCAAGGGTGCACCGCCGCCCGGTGTTCCTGCGAAGCAGGCCGGGCGCGGGTGAATGCGGATGCCTGCCGGGGTTAGTCCTGGCGTTCGGTGACTTCGACCAGGTGGTAGCCGAACTGGGTTTTTACCGGGCCCTGGACAACGCCGATGGGGGCGCTGAACACCACTTCGTCGAACTCGCGGACCATTTCGCCGCGGCCGAAGGTGCCCAGAGCGCCGCCGTCGCGGCTGGAGGGGCAGCTGGAGTTTTCTTTTGCGACTTGGGCGAAGTCAGCGCCGTTCTCAATGGCTTGTTTCAGCTCATTGCACTTGGCTTCGGAGTCAACGAGGATGTGACGGGCAGAGGCTCGTGCCATGGGTAATGCTCCTGAAAAGTAGAGGCGACAGGTTAACGCAAATTGCGGCGATCAGGCTTGCAAGCGGCTTGCCTGCGGTAAAAAACAGGGGCGATCTGCCGTTAATACAGGTATATGGGTTAGACAGGTGGTTGCCATGACTCGAATTGATAATGCCGTTTCCGCAGCGGATGAAGGCGTGCATGGTGTTTCGCCTCAGCGTTCCGTGGCCGCAGTGGCAGAAGTGTCAGCGCTTCAAAGCGGCGGTGGCGCGGCGCACGCGGATGAACGCCTGGCCGACATGAAGGCGGGCGCCGATAAGCTGACTGATACAAATGGCCCGGGAGGCGTGCATGTGGATTTGTCCGGTGCAGGCAAAGCCATGGCGCTGGGAGGCACCGGCGCGCAACGCGCCGACCGCAATGCCGACATCGACGAGGCCGATCTGCCGGATCAAATCAAGGATCTGCTCAAACGCATTCGCGAAATTCGCGAAGAACTCCGCCAGAAGCAGGAGGAACTGCGCCAGGCCATGGCCGACACCCGCCTGCGCCCCGAGCAGCGCAAGATGAAAATCGCCATGCTGCAGTCGGAGGTCATGGCTTTGTCGTCCGCCCTGGTCATGGCGTCTCAAGCCCTTAACAAACTGATGGCCGAACTTGAAATTTCAGCAGATCAGGCCATGGTGGTCGGTCAGTTGATGGCGGCCTGAGGCGAAGCAGCGCCGGCCGGCAGCGCGGAGCTCTTCACGGGCTGTTGAGCCGTCCTTGCACCGCCTTGTACGCTTCCCTGATCACTGCCTCGCCGTATTTTTCTTCCAGCCGCCGGATCGCAAAGTGGCCACGGGCCATGTCCTGGTAGTGCGAGATGAACATGGCATTGATCGCTGCGCCGCTGGCGGCGCCCAGCACAGGGGCTGCTTGCAGCGCCAGTTTTTCCGTGACTTTGACACCGAAGCGCTGGGCTACGGTCTCGATGATCTGGGCCAGCCAGGCGGCGGCCTGGCCGCGTGAGAACTGCATGCCCTGGGCTGCCATGCCTGCGGTGTGCTGGGCTGCGCTTTCTGCCAGCAGGCGGCTGGTTTCACGGGCCAGCTCGCTCAGGCCCACCCGGGCCGCGTAATAGGCGGAGTCGGCGGCGTCGTCGTCCGGGCTGCGGCCGCCCAGGGCAAAGACCTGCACGCATTCCGCCTGTATCAGAGGGTCTTTGATGGCAAAGCCTTCACTGCGGGCAATGTCTGCCACCGACCGCATGATGAGGGTGGTGGTGACGGGCAGCTCAATCAGCGTGCCTTTCAGGCCGAAGAACCCGCCCACCGCGCCCGATGCCGCCACCATGGCGGTATGGGTTCTGGGGCGCGCGGCACCAGTGGCGCTGTCGTCCATGGTGCGCAGCGCGCCGTTGACGGCTTTTGCCAGCGCCAGCCTGATCGCTTTCTGAACTTTTTCCGAGGTTGAGCCAGGCAGCTTTTGCATGGCCCATTCCACAGGCGTGCCCACCAGGTTGGCAATGCGTATGGTGAGCGAAGGCGACTCCAGCAGGGCGACTGCGTGGGTCAGGGTTTTGAGATCTTCCGGTGAATCGAGGGGAGTCATGCTGTATTCGGGGCCGGTGAATGGGCGCGGGCTTCCAGCATAATCCTGTCGCGCCTGCGCCGCTATCTGCTTAGCGCAGGAAGAAGCCCCCGACGCGGCCATTCTGTACATTCAGCGTGGCGAGAAGATCGTCGCCCTGATCCTGGAAGCTGACTTTCCACACAGAAATGTCCAGCCCTTGCTGCTGCAGATTGCCCAAATATTGCACGGTATAACCC
>JAAZDZ010000561.1 GCA_012512545.1 Alcaligenaceae bacterium
GCGCCTGGCAGGGCTCGTGATCGCCTTCCGGGTAGTTGGTGATGACCAGCTTGAGCGGGTCGAGTACCGCCACAGCGCGCGGCGCGACCGGATCGAGATCGTCGCGCAGGGCCTGTTCGAGCACGCTGTAGTCGATGCGTGAATCGGCCTTCGAGACTCCCAGACGCTCACAGAACAGGCGGATAGCGGCAGGCGTGTAACCGCGACGGCGCAGACCGGCCAGCGTGGGCAGGCGCGGGTCGTCCCAGCCATTGACATGACCGTCGCGCACCAGCTGCAGCAGCTTGCGTTTGCTGGTGACAACGTAGCTGAGGTTCAGACGCGCGAATTCTGTCTGTTGCGGCAGGGGGTGCAGCAGCATGCCGAGTTCGGCCAGGCGTTCGAGAATCCAGTTGTAGAAGGGGCGCTGGTCTTCGAATTCCAGCGTGCAGAAACTGTGCGTAATGCATTCCAGGGCATCTTCGACCGGATGCGCCCAGGAATACATCGGGTAGATGCACCATTGGTCGCCTGTGCGATGGTGGGTGGCATGGCGGATGCGGTAAAGCACCGGGTCGCGCATATTGATGTTGGGCGAAGCCATGTCGATGCGGGCCCGCAGGCACAGGCTGCCGTTGGGGTACTTGCCATCGCGCATTTCACGCAGCAGCTGCAGGGATTCACCCGCCGGGCGGTCGCGCCAGGGGGAATCGGTGCCGGGCTCGGTAAGGGTGCCGCGCATGGCGCGGATTTCATCGGGGCTTTGCGCGTCGACATAAGCATGGCCCGCCTGCACCAGCGCTTCGGCAAACTCGTACATGTAGCCGAAGTAATCGCTGGCGAAATACAGGTTGTCCTCGTTCTGGTATTTCCAGTCGAAGCCCAGCCATTTCACCATGTCGATAATGGCATCGACGTATTCCTGCTCTTCTTTTTCGGGGTTGGTGTCGTCGAAGCGCAGGTGGCAGGCGCCCTGGTAGTCGTTGGCCAGGCCGAAGTTCAGACAGATGCTTTTGGCATGGCCGATATGCAGGTAGCCGTTGGGCTCCGGCGGAAAGCGGGTGCGGATACGCGCGGGGTCGGGCGTGCCTTGCCGTTGCACTGAGGCCGGGCCGGGCCGCCCGGCCCAGAGTTTTTGCGCATGGCGGCTTTCAGCCAGATCTTTTTCGATAAGGGTGCGCAGGAAGTTGGAAACCGCGCCCGGGCTGGGTACAGAACTCATACAGGAAGACGCCGATACGATAAAGATGAGAGAAATGCGAAAGTAAGCATTTTGCCACGTTCGGCAAGGTTTGCCCGGGAGCATGGTCAGAATGCCTCATGTCGCTTTACACTGGCGGCCATTATGACTCACATGGCGCTCTGGATATCGCAGGCCCAGTTCTTCATGAGCCTGTCCTTCATGCTGCTCTTTCTCCTGCTGGAGATCGGGCTGGCCTGGTCGCTGGTCGTATTCCGCCTGCGCGCCCTGGGCGGCGCCGATCGCTGGCTGCAGGCGTATCGCTTTTGGGTGCGAGTCTTTGCCCTGGCCTTCA
>JAAZDZ010000562.1 GCA_012512545.1 Alcaligenaceae bacterium
CCCCTATCCAGGCCGCCATCGACACCATGTCAGAACAGGACATCGGCTCGCTGGTCATCATGGAGCACGGCCAGCTGGCGGGCATGCTCACATTCCGCGAAATCATCCGCTACCTGCATTCCAGCGGCGGCACGGTCGGCAACTACACCGTGCGCAGCATCATGGACGATGCTCCGGTCAGCGTTTCGCCCAATACAGGCTTTGAAGAAGTGCAGCGCCTCATGCTTGAAAAACATGCGCGCTACATTCCTGTCATGGACGGCCCCACGCTGCAGGGCGTGATTTCCTTCTACGACATGGCTGCCGCCATCGTAGCGGCCCAGGCATTTGAAAACACCATGCTCAAAGCCTATATCCGCGACTGGCCAGGCGATCAGGCTGCTGTGTAAGGCTGCGCTGTCAGATCACTGTCAGATCAAGACAGCTCAGCCCAGGCGCGAGCCAAAAGCTGCGGGTCGTTATCGGCCAGCAAGGCGGAGTCTGACAACATGCGGCGCCAGCGGCGAGCCCCTGAGCGCCCGCTCTGCCATCCCAACATGGATTTCACCACCATGCGCAACGGCGCGCCTGCCTGTGTCTGGCGGGCAGCGTAATCCATCATGACAGCCAGCACCTGTTCCGCTTGCGGGAGCGCCGCGGCATCGCCCAGCGCGACCGACAGCTCCGACAACACCCCGGGCGTATGCCATGCCGCCCGGCCCAGCATCACGCCCTGAAACGTCTTCAAGGCATCCAGACACTGCCCGGTTTCGGCCAGGCCGCCATTCAACACGAAGATGGAATCGGGAAAGTCAGCAGCCAGCCGCGCTGCCGCGTCGTAGCGCAGGGGCGGAATCTCGCGATTGTCCTTGGGGCTCAACCCTTTCAGCACGGCGTTGCGGGCATGCACGACAAAGACCCGGCAGCCTGTATCGTGGATCTGGCCGACGAAATCACGCACAAAACCGTAGGATTCATCGTAATTCAGGCCGAGCCGGTGCTTGACCGTAACCGGCACCTGCACGGCATCTTGCATGGCCTTCATGCAATCGGCCACCAAGGCAGGCTCAGCCATCAGGCATGCGCCAAACGCCCCTTTCTGCACCCGTTCGGAAGGGCAGCCGCAATTCAGGTTGATTTCGTCGTAGCCCCACTGCTGACCCAGGCGGGCCGCAGCCGCCAGTTCGGAAGGTTCGCTGCCTCCCAGTTGCAAAGCGACGGGGTGTTCGGCTTCGTCAAAATCCAGATGGCGGGGCACATTGCCATGCAGCAATGCGCCCGT
This sequence comes from Alcaligenaceae bacterium, assembly GCA_012512545.1. Classification (GTDB taxonomy): domain Bacteria; phylum Pseudomonadota; class Gammaproteobacteria; order Burkholderiales; family Burkholderiaceae_B; genus Yanghanlia. Next base: position 1,262 of record JAAZDZ010000562.1, read on the forward strand.
GGTGATCATTTCGGTGTAAAGACGCGCTTCGGGCGCAAGCAGGCGATGAAAATAACGGCAATGCCTGTCTGTTACATCTATCATGGGCGCGACGCACACGCGCCACGCCTGGGAGTCAGGGTTGACCATGGCAGCGGGCTGAATGCCCGCATCAGTACGGGAAGATGGGCTCATCGGGAAAATTCGAAACAGGTCCGCAAGAGTCTCAAACCTGCCATTTTCGCACGCCCGGCCAAGCTGGACTAAAATTCAGCGGCCTGCGGCGCAGTTTTCAAAAATTGCGGCGGCCCCATACGAAGAACATCATGAGGGCGGACGTCTGGTGGCGCCCGCCTCGCCCGATAGAAGGAATCATACGTATCCATGGCTGTTTTCACCCCCGTCAGCGATGACGACGCCCGCGAGCTCCTGCAGCGCTACACCTTGGGAGAGCTGGTATCCCTGCGCGGTATCACGGCAGGAATCGAGAATACCAATTACTTCCTGAGCACGACACGCGGCGAATATGTTCTGACGATTTTCGAGGTGCTCACGGCTGAACAACTGCCCTTCTACATCGAGCTGATGACCCATCTGGCAGAGCGCAGCGTTCCCGTGCCTCACCCCCAGCTGATGCGTGACGGCACCCGCCTGACCACCCTGCACGGCAAACCGTGCGCCATTGTGACCCGATTGTCCGGCGGCTACGAACCCGACCCCGGCCCGGCCCATTGCGCCCAGACAGGTGAGACCCTGGCCCGCATGCATCTGGCTGCCGCCGATTTTTCCATCAGGCAGCCCAATCTGCGCGGCCTGCCGTGGTGGCAGGAAACCGTGCCGCATGTGCTGCCCTTCCTGAGCGCCATACAGGCCGATATGCTGAACGCGACGCTGGCAGAACAGACAGCCTTTGCGAAAACCGCCACCTACGCTGCCCTGCCATCCGGCCCGGCCCATTGCGACCTGTTCCGCGATAACGTGCTGTTTGATGGCACATACGAAACACCCCGCATGGGCGGCATCATAGATTTCTATTTTGCGGGCTGCGATACCTGGCTGTTTGATGTCGCGGTCTGCGCCAACGACTGGTGCATCGAACGCGAAACCGGCGCTTTCATCCCTGAACGCCTGCAGGCGCTGCTGAACGCCTATGCCGCTATACGGCCCTTCACCCCCCAAGAGCATGAAGCCTGGCCCACGATGCTGCAGGCCGGGGCGCTGCGCTTCTGGATTTCCCGGCTGTACGATTATTTCCTGCCGCGCCCCGCTCAAACGCTCAAACCGCACGATCCGCGCCACTTTGAGCGCATACTGACACAGCGCCGCCAGGTTGCGGCGCCCAGCCTGCCTTGATTCCCCGATAGCCATGCAAGCAGCCATACTTCCCATTCATGCCGGGTGGTTCTGGATTCAACAGGGCTACCGCATCTGCCGTCAGCAGCCGCTGGCCATGTTCTTCTGGAGCATGACCCTCGGCCTGCTCATCACCTTCAGCTATCTGATTCCCCTGTTCGGGCAGATGGCGCTCATTATCGCCACTCCCAGCCTGACCTTCATGACGCTGTCTGCCTGCCGCCGCATCGAAGCGGGCGAAGCCATGCAGTTCGGCATGTGGACCCAACCGTTGCGCGACCCCAGCGTGCGCAAGCGGCTGATCGTGCTGGGCATCACCTACCTGGGCTGCTCTATCGCGGCGGGCGTGGTGGCCACCCTGCCTTATCTGGGCAGCCTGACCGCCGCCATCGAGGGTCAGGCCCAGGTGGACGAGCTGGCCCTGCTGCAGGCCATGCGCGCGCCGCTGCTCACCTTCGGCCTGTTCTACATTCTGATTTCCATGCTGTTCTGGCACGCGCCCGCCCTGATCGGCTGGCACGGCGTGCCCATGAAACGTGCGCTGTTCTATTCCATGGTGGCCTGCTGGCGCAACAAATGGGCGTTCATGCTCTATGGCATAAGCTGGGGCGCCATCTTCCTGGGCGTGCAGTTCGCCAGCAGCTTTCTGATTGCGCTCGGCCTTTCAGCGCCTGTCATGCAGCTGCTTTTAACGCCGCTGAATATCGCCATTGCTGCGGTGCTCTACGCCAGTTTCTACCCGGCCTACATCAGCGTTTTCCGGCCGGAAGAACAGCCTGTGGAAGCCAGCGCGGACTGAATGCGCTCAAGGTAGTCGGGGTGGCGTGCGCAGTAGCCACCCGGCAGCTCAATCACCGCCCTGACGCCTGCGGCCCACGCCACTCTGTTCGGCGGCAGGCCATGGATGCAGCGGCGCTCCTGCCCCAGAGCGTCGAGAAACACCACATCCAGCGGCTGCCTGAGAAAAAATGTGTGAATTGCCGCGCAGGGCGTGAGCAGCAAGCCTTCGTCAGCCGCCAGCTTTCCCTGGTCATGAAGGCCGAGCAGACGCAGCAAAAAGGTATCGGCGCGCCTCAGCTTTAAACAAGGCCGCGCGCTCAGGCTTCTTCCGGGCACTGCAGGCATCACTTCCACAGCTCCATAAACTGGGAAACGATAGGAAAGGCGATGATCAGAAAAGAGCACGGAAAAATACAGAAAACCAAGGGGAACATCATCTTTACCGGGGCTTCCAGCGCCAGTTTTTCCGCCTGGAGAAAACGTTCACTGCGGCGCTGATCGGCCTGAGCCCGCAACACTGGCCCGAGATTCATTCCAGACTGTTCTGCCTGGGCGACAGCGCCGACAAAATGATGCAAAGGGGCCAGGCCGCAACGCTGCGCCCATTGCGCCAGCGCCTGCTGACGCGAGGCCCCGGCGCGGATGTCCGACAGCATATGGCGCAACTCGTCGCGCAAAGGCCCAGGTGGGCCGTTGCCGGCTGCCTGCCCCAATGCTCCATGCAGATTCAGGCCCGCTTCCACACACAGGGTAATCATGTCCAGCATGAAGGGAAATTCCCTCAACATGGCTTGCCTGCGCTGGCGGATACGCTCGCGCAGCCGCTGCCACGGCCAGGCCGCAGCCAGCGCCGCCGCCAGCCCTGTAAAGAACAGCAGTGCGGGCGGCGAAAGACTGCGGTGCAGAAGCAACGCCACAACCGCCATGGCCAGCATGGCAAGCACGCACTGCCATGCACACAGGTGATGTGGCGTCCAACAGGGCTGGGCGCCCGCCTGGCGCAGCAGATGCTCCAGCCGCAGGCGCAAGTGCCAGGACATCAAAGGGCGGCACACCAGCGCCACGGCCTCTACCCACGGCCATAGCAGACGCAACGGCGGCGCCAACTGCGGCCGCCCGGCCTCCGTGGCCTGCGCATAAGGGCGGCCCAGCCACCAGAACAACAGAAATAAAGAACTGGCGGCCAGCGCCATGCTGATCCAGATCCACATCTCACACCTCGATGCTGACGATGCGGCGCACCAGATACATTCCCACGCCTTCGAGCACGGCCACCAGCAACAGCACCGCCCAGCCGATGGCGGTGCTCCATAGTTGCGACATGGTGAGCGGGTCGAGCGCGTGCAAAGCCAGAGCAAGCGCAATGGGCAGGCTGGCCATAATCCACGCCTGCATACGCCCCTGGGAAGTCAACGCCCGTATCTTTCCAAGCAGCTGCAAACGGGTGCGCAAAGTAAGGGAAATGCGTTCCAGGGTTTCCGCCAGACTGCCCCCCGTCTGCCCGGCCACTTTAATGGCGGCCACCACCAGCCCGACAGACTCTGTCGCCACCCGGCTGTGCAGAGCATCCAGCGCATCATTGAAGGCCAGCCCCATACGCTGTTGCTGCAGCAGCAGCCCAAGTTCCTGCGACAAAGGCCGCTGAGCATGGCCGGACACCATGCGCAATCCTGACTGCAACCCCGAGCCCGCGCGCAAAGCGCCCGCCAGAGCCAGCAGAAAATCCGGCAATTGTTCATCGACGCGGCGGCAGCGGCGCTGCCTGGCCCAGGCAAGCGTCCGGCGTGGCAATACCAGGGCGATCAGCCCCACCCCCAGCGCAACGACCAGCGGCATTCCCAGCAACCAAGGCAGGACGGCCAGCGCCACAGCCAGCACCAGATTCACTCCCCAGAGCTGGGCAGGATCGAGAAAAAGAAAAAAATCTGCCAGACCATGAACGGTTTCGTGCTGGAAGGTCGCCCGGTAACGTGCGTACTCCTTTTGCAGCAGATGCATGCCCGCCCAGGCTGCGATGGTGGTTGCCAGGCCGGTAGCCAGCATGAAGATCAGGATTGCCATGTATGCGGCCCCCTGCGGTCACGCAGCAGCGTTGTCTGCGTCAGCCACTCCAGCGGCACGGTGTGATCGCCTTTCTGCAGGCATTCCGGCTGCACGCCGCACCCCTCAAAGCGCGGTTCGGCATCGTTGCGATAACGGAACAGCTCCTGCGTCTGGATGCGCCCTGCCTCCATGCCGGTAACCTCCACAATGGAAGTCACAAGGCGGCGCCCGTCCGACAAACGGCTTTGCTGCACGATGAGATCAACGGCCGAAGCAATATGTTCGCGGATCGCCGCCAGGGGCAGGTCCATGCCCGCCATCAACACCATAGTTTCGAGCCGCGCCAGCGCATCGCGCGGCGAATTGGCATGCAGGGTCGTGAGAGAGCCCTCGTGCCCGGTATTCATGGCAGACAGCATATCGAAGGCTTCAGCGCCCCGGCACTCACCCACAATGATGCGGTCGGGCCTCATACGCAGCGCGTTTCTGACCAGATCGCGTATCTCTACCCTGCCCTTGCCCTCGGAATTCGCGGGCCGCGACTCCAGGGCAATCAGGTGGGCATGATTCAGGCGCAACTCTGCCGCATCTTCAATGGTGACGATGCGTTCCCCTGCTGGAATGCAGTTTGACAGCACATTGAGCAAAGTGGTTTTGCCTGAGCCCGTGCCGCCCGATACCAGCAGGCTTTTTCGGGCGCCAACGCAAAAATCCAGAAAATCCGCCATATGACGATCGAGACTGCCGACATCAAGCAGATCTTGCATTTCCAGGCGCCGCTGAGGGAATTTTCGAATGGTGAGGCACGCCCCGCGCAAGGCAATGGGCGGAATGACGGCATTCACGCGCGAACCATCGCGCAGCCGCGCATCCACCATGGGGGAGGCTTCGTCCACACGGCGTCCCAGTGGCGCCACAATGCGGTCGATAATGGCCACCACGGCCTGCTCGCTGCTGAAGCGGGTATCGTGGCGATGCAGGCGCCCGCCACGCTCAACATAGATTTCTGCTGGTGAATTCACCATGATTTCGCTCACGCTGCGATCAGCCAGCAAAGGCTCCAAAGGCCCCAGGCCCACCGCCTCATCAACCACCTGGCGAAGAATCAGCTCACGGTTCACATCAGCGGGCAAGTCAGTATCATTCGCCAGTATGGCGGACAGCGCCTCGGTGGCCTCACGCCGCAAGGCATCATCGCTGAGCGCCAGAATGTCGCGCCGCCGCAGGTCGAGCGCTTCCAGCAAAGCCTTATGCAGACGCTGCCGGTGCCGCACAGACTCTGTTGAGTCGAACCGGGGTTCTTGTTGCAGCAGGTTCGCGCATTCATCATCGGCGGGCGGTTCGCCAGATTCAATGGCGGGTTCTGACACCTGGCGGCCTGCGCCCGCCTGTAGCGGCTCGGGGTCAAGAGATCTGGCGACAACGG
>JAAZDZ010000563.1 GCA_012512545.1 Alcaligenaceae bacterium
CCGCCGTGGCCATTGCGGCGGGCGTGCTGCAGTTCGCCTGGCTGAAGCTGCGCGGCAAAACCATTGAAACCATGCACTGGATCAACCTGGGCGTGATTGTCGTCTTTGGCGGCGCCACCCTGTTCTTCCAGAACGACGCTTTCATCAAATGGAAGCCCACCGTGCTTTACTGGATTTTCGGCGCGGCCCTGCTGGGCGGAAAGTGGCTGCTCAAGCGCAACTTCCTGCAAAAGCTGATGGGCGCGCAGATCGAACTTCCCCCCATTGCGTGGGACAGGCTCAATTTCAGCTGGGCAGGTTTCTTTCTGGTTTGCGGCGCCCTCAACCTATATGTCGCCTTCTCTGGCCAGTTCACGGAATCCCAATGGGTGAACTTCAAGGTGTTTGGCCTGATGGTACTCATGATCATCTTCGTGATCGGCCAATCCATCTGGATGGCCCGCTACATGAAAGACGATTCCGAGGCACCCCGCCTGCCCCAAGAACCCGAGCAATAACCATGACCACCGATCGTATTCAACTCCTGCGCGAGCGCCTGGCAGCGCTCGATCCCGTCGAGCTGGAAATCATCGACGAATCCCATCTGCATATCGGCCATGCCGGCAGCCGCGATGGCGCCGGCCACTATCGCGTCAAAATCGTATCGCCTCGCTTTGAAGGGCTGCGCGCCGTCGCCAGCCACCGGCTTGTGTATGATCTCGTCCACGATTTAATGCCCCATCCTATTCACGCTCTGGCCATCGACGCCAAGGCATCAACCTGAGGACTACATGAAGAGACTCGCCGTACTCGCCGCTGCCTGCGCACTGGCTTTTCCCCTCCATGCCAAGCAAATCGCTTCCGTCAATGGCCAGGCCATCACCGACGACCAGCTGAACCAGTTCGTGGCCCTGCTGGTCGAACAAGGCGCACAGGATTCCCCCGAACTGCGCGAACAGGTCAAGCAAGAAATGATTCACCGTCTGGTGGCTGTGCAGGCTGCCGAAAAGGCGGGTATCGACAAGCGCTCCGCCGTCGCTCAGGAAGTCGAACTGGCCCGCCAGGGTATTCTGGTGCGCGCGCTGATTTCCGATCATCTCGAAAAAAACCCCATTGGCGATAAAAAGCTCAAGGCTGAATACGATAAGCTCAAGAGCGCGCAACCCGAACGCAAGGAATACAAGGTGCGCCACATTCTGGTAGAAGACCAGAAACAGGCTGAAGACCTGCTTGCCCAGATCAAAGCCAAAAAGGTCAGCTTTGCCGACGCCGCCACGGAACACTCCATCGACCCGGGCAGCGGCAAGAACGGCGGCGATCTCGGCTGGGGCCCGGCCTCCAATTACGTGCCGGAATTCGCCCAGGCGGTTGAAAGCCTGAAGAAAGGCGCTACCGCCGAACAGCCCGTACAAAGCCAGTTCGGCTGGCACATCATTCAGGTTGAAGATGAGCGCCCGGTGGAATTCCCCGCGCTCGACAGCGTCAAGCCGCAACTGGAAGAAATGCTGCGCCAGCAGCAGGTTGTGGAATTCCAGCAGCAGCTGGTGAAAGACGCAAAAATCGAGCAGAACTGAAGGGGCTGAAAACTGCGCAGGCGCCGTATACAGGGGCTTGCGCATGCAGTAACTGCTTCCGGTTGCGGCTCCCGCCCTGCCCCATCGCCCTCTTTAACGGGGGCGATTTCATTCCTGGGCCAGAAGTTCCTTCAGCCCGTCTTCATCCAGTATCGTCACTCCCAGAGACTGCGCTTTTTCAAGCTTGCTGCCCGCCTCTGCCCCCTTGC
>JAAZDZ010000564.1 GCA_012512545.1 Alcaligenaceae bacterium
ATGGAAACCCTTAACCTGGCCCAGACGCGTGGCTATGGCACGGGTGGCACGCTGCACATCGTTATCAATAACCAAATCGGTTTCACCACATCCGACCCGCGCGATACACGTTCCACGCTGTATTGCACCGACGTGGTGAAAATGATCGAAGCACCGGTCTTCCACGTCAATGGCGACGACCCAGAAGCCGTGGTCTTTGTCACGCAGTTGGCACTGGAATACCGCATGAAGTTCCGCCACGACGTCGTGGTGGATATCGTTTGCTTCCGTAAGCTGGGCCACAATGAGCAAGACACGCCTTCGCTCACCCAGCCGCTCATGTACAAAAGCATCAGCAAGCATCCGGGCACTCGCAAGCTCTACGCTGACAAACTCGTTGCGCAAGGCGTACTGCAAGCAGAAGAGCCGGATGAAATGGTTAAGGCCTATCGTCAGATTCTCGACGATGGCCAGCGTACCATTGAGCCCGTGCTGACCGATTACAAGAACAAGTACGCCACCGATTGGTCTCCGTTCCTCACAGCTAAATGGACCGATCACGCCGACACCGCTGTGCCGCTGTCGGAACTCACCCGCATCGGTGAAAAGCTCACCACGGTGCCGGAGGGCTTTACGGTTCACCCGCTGGTCAAGCGCCTGCTGAATGACCGGCGCGCCATGGCGCGTGGTGAAGCGCGTGTAGACTGGGGCATGGCCGAGCACCTAGCTTTCGCCACCTTGGTTGCCAGTGGCTATCCCATCCGCATTACGGGTCAGGATTCCGGCCGTGGCACGTTTACCCACCGTCACGCGGTATTGCACGATCAGAACCGTGAACGCTGGAACGACGGCACGTATATCCCGCTGCAAAACGTCACGGAGAATCAGGCTTCATTCACGGTGATCGACTCTGTGTTGTCTGAGGAAGCAGTACTGGCATTTGAGTACGGTTATGCTGCTGCTGAGCCCAACACCCTCACCATTTGGGAGGCCCAGTTCGGCGACTTCGTCAACGGCGCCCAGGTTGTGATCGACCAGTTCATTACCTCCGGCGAAGCTAAGTGGGGCCGTCATTGCGGTCTAACCCTCATGTTGCCGCACGGCTACGAAGGGCAGGGTCCGGAACACTCCTCGGCACGTATCGAGCGTTTCTTGCAGCTGTGCGCCGACAACAACATCCAGGTCGTCCAGCCCACCAATGGTGCGCAGATCTTCCACTTGTTGCGTCGCCAGATGATTCGCCAGTTCCGTAAGCCGCTCGTCATCCTGACGCCCAAGTCGCTGCTGCGCAACAAAGACGCTACGTCGCCGCTTGAAGACTTGGCTAACGGCCAGTTCCTGCCTGTTATTGGCGAAGCCGATGCCAGCATCGATCCAGCAGGCGTACAGCGCGTCATCGTGTGTTCCGGCAAGGTCTACTATGACCTCGTCAACGCCCGCCGCGAAGGCGAGCGCAACGATGTCGCCATCTTGCGTGTGGAACAGCTGTATCCCTTTGCGCACAAAGCCTTCCAGGCCGAATTCAGCAAGTATCCGAATGCCACGGAAGTCGTATGGGTACAGGACGAGCCCAAGAATCAAGGGCCGTGGTTCTATATTCAGCACCACTTGTATGAGAACATGACGGAAGGCCAGAAGCTCGGCTACGCAGGCCGTGCGGCATCGGCTTCCCCGGCTGTGGGTTACCTGGCCAAGCATATCGAGCAGCAACGCGCCTTGCTCGACGCCGCGCTGGCGCCCAAGTTCAAGGGCTTCATGCTGACCAAGTAATCAACATTCACAGAAACTTAAAACACCAGAAACGGATACCAATATGGCAATTACTGATGTGCTCGTTCCCCAGCTTTCGGAGTCGATTTCGGAAGCCACTTTGCTCGAATGGAAGAAGCAGCCCGGTGAAGCAGTGGAACTCGACGAAATCCTGATCGAAGTTGAAACCGATAAGGTGGTGCTGGAAGTGCCTGCACCCGCAGCCGGGGTTCTGAAGGAAATCGTCAAGGGCGATGGCGCTACCGTCACCGCTGGCGAAGTCCTGGCTCGCATCGACACCGAAGGCAAGGCCACCGCAGCCGCTGCACCTGCAGCGGCCGCTGAAGCGCCTGCCGCCGCTGCGCCTGCTGCAGCTTCCACGCCCGCCACCGCCATCACCTCGCCTGCCGCAGGCAAAATCCTGGCAGAAAAGGGCGTTGACCCGGCCAGCGTCGAAGGCACAGGCCGTGGCGGCCGCATTACCAAGGGCGATGCCCTTGGCGCCAGCGCCGCCGCACCCGCCCAGAAGCCTGCTGCGCCCGTTGCGCCGCCCACGCTTTCGCTGGATGGCCGCCCGGAACAGCGTGTCCCCATGAGCCGCCTGCGTGCCCGCGTGGCCGAACGCCTGCTGCAGTCCCAGCAGGAAAACGCCATCCTCACGACTTTCAACGAAGTCAATATGCAGGCCGTGATGGATCTTCGCCGCAAGTACAAGGACAGCTTCGAAAAAGAGCACGGCGTCAAGCTAGGCTTCACCTCCTTCTTCGTGAAGGCCGCCGTGGCCGCCCTCAAGAAGTATCCGGTTGTGAACGCATCGGTTGATGGCAAGGACATCATCTACCACGGCTACTTCGACATCGGCATCGCTGTCGGCAGCCCGCGCGGCCTGGTTGTGCCCATTCTGCGCAACGCCGATCAAATGTCCATCGCCGAAATCGAAAAAACGATTGCCGACTTCGGCAATCGTGCCCGCGACGGCAAGCTGACTCTCGACGAACTCACCGGCGGCACCTTCTCCATCTCCAACGGTGGTGTGTTCGGTTCCATGCTGTCCACCCCCATCATCAATCCGCCGCAGTCGGCCATCCTGGGCATTCACGCCACCAAGGAGCGTCCGGTTGTGGAAAACGGCCAGATTGTCATCCGTCCGATGAACTATCTGGCGCTGTCCTATGACCACCGCATCATCGACGGCCGCGAAGCCGTGCTGTCGCTGGTGGCCATGAAAGAAGCACTGGAAGACCCGCAGCGTCTGCTGCTGGACGTCTGATGCTCCAGGGCGCCTGATCAGCCCCGGCAAGGTCGAATCCAGCATGTTCTGAATTCGGCTGGCCGGGGTTTTTCCTGGGTGCCAGTCTGAGCGTTTCCCCTGAACAACTTCAAAGACAGAGAAAGAACATGGCAAAACAATTTGATCTCGTGGTGATTGGCGCAGGCCCCGGCGGTTATATCGCGGCCATCCGTGCAGCACAGCTGGGCATGACGGTCGCGTGCGTTGATGCAGCGACCACAGCCGATGGCAAGCCTGCGCCCGGCGGCACCTGCACCAACGTGGGCTGCATTCCTTCCAAGGCTTTGCTGCAGTCGTCCGAGCACTACGAGCAGGCCAAAGAGCATTTCGAAGACCACGGTATCGAAGTCAAGGGCGTCAGTCTCAAGCTCGATAAGCTGCTGGCCCGCAAGAATACCGTCGTCAAGCAGAACAACGATGGCATTCTGTACCTGTTCAAGAAGAACAAGATCAGCTTCTTCCACGGTACAGGCGCATTTTCGAGCAAGGTCGATGGCGGCTGGAGCATCAAGGTAGAAGGCAAGGACGCCGAAGAACTGGTTGCCAAGCACGTCGTTGTGGCAACGGGTTCCGCACCGCGTCAGCTGCCCGGTCTGGAGTTCGACGAAACCACCGTGCTGTCCAACGACGGCGCGCTGAGCATTCCCTCGGTGCCCAAGAAGCTGGGCGTGATCGGCGCGGGCGTCATTGGCCTGGAACTGGGCAGCGTATGGCGTCGCCTGGGCGCAGAAGTCACCGTGCTGGAAGCCATGCCCGACTTTCTCGCCGTGGCCGATCAGCAGGTCGCCAAGGAAGCGCTCAAGGCGTTCACCAAGCAGGGCCTGAAGATCGAAACTGGCGTCAAGATTGACGAAGCCAAGGCTTCCTCCAAGGGCGTGAACCTGGAATACACCGACGCCAAGGGCGAAGAGCACAAGCTGTCAGTCGATAAGCTCATTGTGTCGATTGGCCGCGTGCCCAATGTGCAGGGCCTGAACGGCGATGCTGTCGGCCTCAAGCTGGATGAACGCGGCTTCATCGCCGTGGACGACGAATGCCGCACCAATCTGCCCAACGTCTGGGCGGTGGGTGATGTAGTGCGCGGCCCCATGCTGGCGCACAAGGCGGAATCCGAAGGCGTGGCCGTGGCCGAGCGCATCGCGGGTCAGTATGGCGATGTCAACTTCGACACCATTCCGTCGGTAATTTACACCTCGCCGGAAATCGCCTGGGTGGGCCGCAACGAGCAGCAGCTCAAGAAGGATGGCGTGGCCTACAAGGCCGGCAGCTTCCCGTTCATGGCCAACGGCCGCGCACGCGCGCTGGGCGACACAACCGGCTTCGTGAAGATTCTGGCCGACGCCAAGACTGACGAAGTTCTGGGCGTACACATCATAGGCCCGACGGCTTCGGAACTCATTGCGGAAGCCGTCACCATCATGGAATTCCGCGGCGCTGCCGAAGACATCGCGCGCATCTGCCACGCTCACCCGACGCTGTCCGAAGCTGTCAAGGAAGCGGCTCTGGCAGTGGACAAGCGCACGCTGAATTTCTAAACAGCAGGACATCCTGTGATTTTTCCCGGAATCTGTCCGGGAAGCGCTGGCACCAGGAAACATGCCCCGGTTCATGGGGCTTTCTGGGCCGGCATATTTCAAAAGGGCGGCCACAGTTCCGCCCTTTGTCTTTTCAAGTCTGGCATTTCATGAACGTACGCGAGTATTACCGCAAGGCGCTTGCTGAGCGAGGTTATCAACCCGATGCCGCTCAGGAAGCGGCCATTGACCGTCTTCAACGCTATTACGACGAATGGATCAGCTTCAAGAAAGCGCGCTCTTCGCGAATCAAGAAATTGATCAAGCGGCCCGCTGTGCCGCGCGGCGTCTACCTGTGGGGCGGGGTCGGGCGAGGCAAGAGCTTCATCATGGATGCCTTCTACCTGACGGTGCCGGTCAAGCGCAAAACCCGTTTGCACTTTCATGAATTCATGCGGGGCGTCCATGCCGAACTGAAAAAGGTGCGCGGCCAGCAGGACCCGCTTGAAGAAGTGGCGCGCCGCATTGCCAAACGTTACCGCCTGATCTGCTTTGATGAGTTCCATGTGTCGGATGTTGCCGACGCCATGATTCTGCACAAGCTGCTGCTTCATTTGTTCGAGCATGGCACGTCGTTCATCATGACGTCCAACTACGAGCCCGACACCCTGTACCCGGACGGCCTGCATCGTGATCGCATCCTGCCTGCCATCCGCCTGATCAAGAATCAGATGGATATACTCAATGTAGATACAGGGGTGGATTATCGGCGCCGCAGCCTGGAGCAGGTGCGCGCCTACCTGACGCCGCTTTCCGAGGAAACCACGGCCGAGCTGCAGGCTGACTTCCAGCGATTGTCCGACACGGCGCCGATGGAGCCGGTGCTGGAAATCGAGAACCGCAAGATTACAGCCGTCGCTCTGGCTGGCAGCATCGTCTGGTTCGACTTTGCCACCCTGTGCGGCACACCGCGCTCGCAGAACGATTATCTGGAACTGGCCACCCGTTTTGAAGCGGTGATTCTTTCCGACGTGCCCCGCATGACGGCGCGGCAGGCTTCGGAAGCGCGCCGCTTCACCTGGCTGATTGATGTGTTCTACGACCATAAGGTCAAGCTCATCATATCGGCCGAATGTCCGCCGGAAGAGCTTTATACTCAGGGGCCCTTGTCCAATGAGTTCCATCGCACGGTGTCGCGCATCGTCGAGATGCAGTCGCGCGAATATCTGGAATCCGAACGCCGGGCCGCTGTCGCTTTGTAGGCGCGGTCCTCTTACTGCCCATTCACAGTCATCAATATGAATACGCGAGTCCTCACTGGCATTACGACCACCGGCACCCCCCATCTGGGCAACTACGCAGGTGCCATCCGGCCTTCCATCCAGGCCAGCACCCGCCCTGATGTCGATGCTTTCTACTTCATGGCGGATTATCACGCGCTGATCAAGTGCGACGAACCTGCCCGCATCGCCCGTTCACGCCTTGAAATCGCCGCCACCTGGCTGGCAGCGGGGCTGGACCCTGAACGCGTCACCTTCTATCGTCAATCCGATATTCCAGAAATCCCCGAGCTGTGCTGGATGCTGACCTGCGTGACAGCCAAGGGCCTGATGAACCGGGCGCACGCCTACAAGGCGGCGGTAGACCAGAACACGGCCCGCAACGTGGATGAAGACGACGGCGTGACCATGGGGCTGTTTTCCTACCCGGTGCTGATGGCTGCCGACATCCTGATGTTCAATGCGAACAAGGTGCCGGTGGGCCGCGACCAGATCCAGCACCTGGAAATGGCCCGCGATATCGCCCAGCGCTTCAACCACCTGTATGGCCAGGGCGAAGACCTTTTCGTTCTGCCTGAAGTGCAGGTGGATGACGACGTAGCCACTTTGCCGGGCCTGGATGGCCGCAAAATGTCCAAAAGCTACGACAACACCATTCCATTGTTTGAAGGCGGCAGCAAGGCCATGCGCGCGGCGGTGATGCGCATCGTTACTGATTCGCGTGGCCCGGGCGAGCCCAAGGACGCGGAGAATTCCCATCTCTACACGCTGTACCGGGCTTTTTCCCCGGCAGGACAGGCGGCGGCCTTCAAACAGGCTCTGGAAGAAGGGCTGGCCTGGGGCGAAGCCAAAACACAGCTTTGCGAATTGCTGGATGCCGAACTCGGCCCCATGCGCGAACGCTATGCTGAGCTGATTGCCCGCCCCGACCGCCTGGAAGACATTCTGCAGGCGGGCGCCCTGAAGGCGCGCAAGCTGTCCGTGCCCTTTATCGAACGCCTGCGCGAAGCGGTCGGTCTGCGCCGCAGTGTCGCGGTCAGTGTGGCAGCCGCGCCCGCTACGGGCAAGGCCAAAGGCAAGGCGGCGCGCTTTGTGAGTTTTCGCGATGAAGACGGCAGCTTCCGCTTCCGCTTGATTGGCCCGGATGGAACGGAGCTGCTGCTGTCAGAGCCGTTTGACGACCCCAAGGCGGCAGGCGTGGTCATCAAGGCGCTGCAGCAGCCAGGGGCGTTGCAGTCTCTGGCTATGGAAGAGGGCGAGGTGGTCAGCGTAAAAGTGGAGGGCCGACTGGTTTGCCAGTATGCGACGGCCAGCGCGGCCGATGTTGCGGCAGCGCTGGCCTCCATGGGCGATTAAATGCTTTTAGCGGCGGCCATCCAGCGCCGCCTGCGATGATCCGGCCTCATTCGGATGAGGCCGGGCGGGTAGCGCGGGCCTGGGCGCGGCCGCGCAGCCACTCCAGGGTCAGCAGCAGAGTCGTAGACAGAATGATCAGCACCGTTGCCACGGCGGCGATGATGGGGCTGATGTTTTCACGGATGCCGGTAAACATCTGGCGCGGCAGTGTTACCTGCTGGGGGCCTGCCAGGAACAGCGTGACCACGACTTCATCGAACGAGGTGGCAAACGCGAACAGAGCCCCGGCGATGACGCCCGGCGCGATCAGCGGCAGCGAAACCGTGAAGAAGCTGTAGATCGCATTGGCGCCCAGGCTGTTGGCCGCCCGCACCAGATTATGGTCGAAACCGTGCAGGGTGGCGCTGACCGTGGTCAGGACAAACGGCGCACCCAGGGCCGCATGAGACAGAATCAGCCCGGTATAGCTGTTGGCCAGCCCGTAAGGGGCGTAGAACAGATAGATGCCCACCCCCACCACCACCAATGGCACGATCATGGGCGAAATCAGCACCGCCATGAGCAGGCCCTTGCCAGGGAATTTCGCCTGGTTCAGGCCAATGGCGGCCATGGTGCCCAGCACGGTGGCGATCAGGGTGGCGGCCGGTGCCACGATGAAACTGTTGCGGGTGGCGCGCATCCAGTCTTCCGATTCCAGCAGAGCCTGGTACCACTTGAGTGAAAACTCCGGTATGGGGTAGAGCAGCAGGCTGCCGCTGCTGAACGACAGAGGAATGATGACCAGCACGGGCAGCAGCAGGAACACGAGGATGAGCCAGCACAACCCGCGTAGCGCCTGGCGCCAGATTCGCTCTACCAGCGAGGTATAGGGAGGAAGGGCATGTGTTTTCATGGTTATCCCAGTCCGAGTTCACGCCCCGACAGGCGGCGGTAAAGTGAATAGAGCAGCAGCGTGCCGGCCAGCAGCAGGAAGCCCAGTGCGCTTGCCATGCCCCAGTTGATGGTCTGGTTGGTGAAGTAAGCGACGTAATAGCTGATCATCTGATCGCCGGGGCCGCCCAGCAAGGCAGGCGTAATGTAGTAACCGACGCTGATGATGAAGACCAGCAGGGCGCCAGCGGCAATGCCGGGGTAGGTCTGCGGCACATACACCCGCCAGAATGCGGCAAACGGATGGCTGCCCAGAGAAATCGCGGCGCGCTGATAACTGGGCGGAATGGATTGCATGCTGCTGTAGATCGGCAGAATCATGAAGGGCAGCAGGATGTGCGTCATGGCGATATAGACGCCCAGACGGTTGAACAGCAGTTCAATGGGTTCGTCAGTCAGGCCGATATTCATCAGGGTGCTGTTGATCAGGCCCTGCCGCTGCAGCAGCACAACCCAGGCGGCAATGCGCACCAGCACCGATGTCCAGAACGGAATCAGCACGCAGATCATGACCAGGTTGGCCTTGCGGGTGGGCAATTGACTGATCCAGTACGCCAGCGGAAAGCCCAGAGCCAGCGTCAGCAGGGTGACCACTCCGCTGATGACAAAGGTGCGCTTGAAGATATCCAGGAAGGCGGACGTGCTGGGCGGGACTTGCGCAATGCTGCCATCGGGTTCCTGTTTGAGATCGAGGGCAGCCAGCAGGTAATACGGCGACCAGCGGCTGTTGTTGCGGGCGATGGATTGCCAGTATGGGGGTTCGCCCCAGCGTTTGTCGATCGCCAGAAAGCGTTCACGTACCCGGGCCTCGTCGGACGCGATGGCATCGTCAAAAGGTACGCTGCGAATGGTTTTGAACAATAGAGAGCGGTAGCCGCTGATCTCGTGGTTGAGGCGTCGCGCCAGCCCGCCCGCAGCGGAGGTGTCCTTGACGGCCTCCAGATCGCGCATCAGCGCCATATAGGCGGCGTCGGGCGGTGTGGAGCTTCCGTCCCAATCGGCCAGAGCCTCAATGGTGCGGGGCAGCCCTTCCACCACCTCGGGGTTGTCCACCGCACGAAACAGCAAGGTGGCGATGGGCACGACAAAGATAGCCAGCAGGAAGATCGCGAGCGGCGCTATGAGGGCGAAGGCCCGCAGTCTGCGGCGGTTCTCGGCCCGGGGGCCGGAACGCCGCAGACTGGCTGCGGGCGCTGTTCCGATGGTGGTGGTCGCCATGGCGTTTAGCGGGCGCTCCAGGCCGAGAAGCGCTGGTCGAGTTCTTCACCGTGGTCAACCCAGAACTCATAGCCGGACAGCAGGGCGTTCTTGATGTTCTCGGGCGCGTTGGGGCGATTGGACAGCAATTCAGGACTCAGTTCGGCAATGGCCTGTTTGTTGATCGGGCCATAGGCGATTTCGGCGGCATAGGCTTTCTGAGCGGCGTTCGAGGACGCATAGCGAATGAACTCGTAAGCCCGCTCCATATTGGGGGAGCCTGTGGGGATGACCCAGTAATCGAGGTCGTAGATGCTTTCGTTCCAGACGATGCTGAGTGACTGGCCATCGTTGTTGGCAGCTTCGATGCGGCCGTTATAGGCGCTGGACATGCTGACGTCGCCCGCGGCCAGCATCTGGATGGGCTGGGCGCCGGCTTCCCACCACTGGATGTGAGGCTTGAGCTCATCGAGCTTGGCGAAGGCCCGGTCCACGCCTTCGGGCGTGCTGAGCACATCATAGACTTCGGCTGGCGGCACGCCATCGGCCATCAGCGCAAATTCCATGTTGTAGCGTGCGCCCTTGCGCAGCGCCCGCTTGCCGGGGAATTTATCGACATTCCAGAAATCCGCCCAGCTGGCTGGCGCTTGTGACAGGTTTTTGGCGTTGTAGGCAAGGACGGTGGACCAGACGAATGTGCCGACGCCGCAGGCGTGAACCGCTTCGGGGATGAGTTCGTCCTTGGGCAGCTTGCTCCAGTCCAGTTGCTCGTAGTAGCCCTCGTCGCAGCCGCGCCCGATGTCGGCTGTTTCGACTTCGACAACATCCCACACGACGTTATTGGTTTCCACCATGGCTTTTACGCGCGCCTGCTCGCCGTTGTAGGCGACATTGATGATGTCGATGCCCAATTGTTTTTTGAGCGGGTCGATAAAGGCGACTTGCTGCGCTTCGCCATTGGCGCCGCCAAAGTTGACGATGGTGAGATCGTGAGCGAGGGCGGAATGGCTTATGAGGGCCGCGCCCAGGCCGAGGGTAAGAAGGGAAGTTTTGAATTTCATGGTCGTTGCATCCTTTTGTCTCAGTGGTTTTTTCGTTGAAGGAAGTGAAGCGACTTAAGGCGCGAAAGCGCGTATATGCTCTGGCTGCGCCTGCAGATACACGGGTGCGCCAGGGGCAAGCCCGCTCAGGCCGGCGTGGTCTCCAAGCGCCAGCTTGACGGAAAGGGGCGGAGCGCCGGCAGCTTCGCAGCGCAGCCGGATGTGGTCTCCGAAGTAAACGGTGTCGAGCGTGCGGGCGCTCACGGCGTTGGTGGTTGCCTGGGGCGCCAGCCTGATGCGTTCAGGCCGCACAGCCAGAATGCAAGGATCGCCCGCACGCAGATTCTGGACATTGAGCGCCTGGATAGCCGAGCCATCGCTCAGGCGTACCGTACATAACTCTTCAGAAGCACTCTGCACAGTGCCGGGCAGTTGATTGCAGTCGCCGACAAAACCCGCGACGAAACGGTTGGAGGGCAGCTCGTAAAGCGTATCGGCGCTGGATACCTGCTGGATCACACCCTGGTCGAACACCGCTACGCGATCAGACATGGTCAGAGCCTCGCTCTGGTCGTGCGTGACATAGACAAAGGTGATGCCCAGCGAGCGGTGCAGCGCTTTGAGTTCCAGCTGCATGTGTTCGCGCAGCTGTTTGTCCAGGGCGCCCAGCGGTTCGTCCATCAGAACCAGCTTGGGGTCGAACACCAGGGCGCGGGCCAGGGCGATGCGTTGCTGCTGGCCGCCGGAAAGCTGGCGTGGGTAACGCTTGCCGAATGCGCCCATCTGCACCATTTCAAGAGCGGCCGCCACGCGCTTGCGGCGTTCATCGGCGCCGATGCGCCGCACCTTCAGCGGATATTCGACGTTGCGCTCCACCGTAAGGTGAGGGAACAGGGCATAGTTCTGGAACACCATGCCAATATCGCGTTTATGCGGCGGAACCCGGTTCAGGTTCTGGCCATCCAGAACAATGTCGCCGGCAGAGGGAAACTCAAAACCGGCCAGCATCATCAGGCAGGTTGTCTTGCCCGAGCCCGATGGCCCCAGCAGCGATAGAAATTCGCCGCTGTGGATATCCAGGTTCAGATTCTTGACGACCAGGGTCTCACCATCGTAGGACTTCTGGACATTGCGGAAACTGACAAGAGGCTGGTCGTCTTTTTTGGGGACGGAAGTATTCATCGTGTCGCCTTGCTCAGTGCCGCGGCAGCGCGCTTCGTGGGAAGCGGCTGCCGCAGCCAGGTGGTCAGCCACGCAGGGCCTTGGCCAGAATGTGCAGTCCTTCGTCCAGCACAGCGTCTTCGATGGTCAGGGGGAACAGGAAGCGGATGACGTTGCCATGGCTGCCGCAGCTCAGAAGGATAAGCCCGTTTTCCATGGCGCGCTGCTGTACCTGGCGCGTGAAATCGGCGTCGGGCGCCTTGCCGTCCGGTTTCTGGAACTCAACGGCGACCATGGCGCCCAGCCCGCGGATATCGGCGATCTGCGGCACGACGACCCGCAGGGATTCCAGTGTGCTGCGCAGGCGTTCGCCAAGTTCGGTGGCGCGCGCCACCAGCGATTCATCCTTGATGATGTCTATGACAGCCAGGGCCGAGGCCAGGGCCAGCGGGTTGCCCGCATAAGTGCCGCCCAGGCCGCCGATGGGGGCGGCATCCATAATTTCCGCACGCCCGCATACGGCAGATAACGGCATGCCGCCCGCCAGGCTTTTGGCCATGGTGATGAGGTCGGGAACGACATCGGCATGCTCAATGGCAAACATGCGGCCGGTGCGCGCAAAACCCGTCTGGATTTCATCGACAATCAGCAGGATGCCGTGTTCGTCGCAGATGCGGCGCAGGGCCTGCAAGAACGCAGGCGGGGCCACATTGAAGCCGCCTTCGCCCTGTACGGGCTCAATGATGATGGCTGCGACCCGGGCCGGATCAATATCGTTCTGGAACAGGAAATCCAGCCCCGCGAGTGCGTCTTCCACGCTGATGCCATGCAAGGCATTCGGGAACGGCGCATGATGGATTTCGGCGGGGAAAGGGCCGAAGCCCGCCTTGTATGGATGCACTTTTCCGGTGAGAGCCATACCCAGCAAAGTGCGGCCATGGAAGGCACCGGAAAAGGCGATTACGCCGCTGCGGCCTGTGGCTGCGCGGGCGATTTTCACGGCATTTTCAACGGCTTCGGCACCGGTTGTGAAGAAGCCGGTTTTCTTGGCGTGGTCGCCCGGCGTCAGCGCGTTGACCTTTTCTGCCAGCTCGATATAAGCGTGGTAGGGGGCGACCTGAAAGGCTGTATGGGTAAAACGTTCGAGTTGTTTGCTGATGGCATCAATGATGCGGGGGTGGCGGTGGCCCGTATTATTGACAGCAATACCTGCTGCAAAGTCAATATAGCGGTTGCCGTCGGTGTCCCAGATTTCCGCGTTCTGCGCGCGTTCGGCATAGAAGCCGCAAGTGATGCCGATGCCGTTTGGAATGGCGTTACGCTGGCGTTGCGGCCAGTTAGGCTGACTCATGTCTCGCTCCTGACAAAATTTGTATCTTTTTATATATGAACCAACTATAGAGCTTCTGTGGTCTACAATAAAGGTCCATTTATTAAATATTGATAGGGCCAATTTTTGAACCCACGAGCATTGAGCGAATGGCTTCAGCAATGGTTCCGCAAGGGAACGGGCGAACCGGCCTACCGGCAACTGTATCGCTTATTGCGCCAGTGCATTCTTGAAGGCAGACTGCACGCGGGTACCCGGTTGCCCGCAAGCCGGGAACTGGCGACAGATCTCTCCATCTCCCGCAATACCGTGTTGCAGGCTTATGAGCAGCTCACGGAAGAAGGCTATGTCTCGGCTGCCGTGGGTCGTGGCACTTTTGTCGAAGACATCAGCCACGAATTACCCGTTCAGATAGAACCGCCTTCCGCCGGACCTGGAACGGACAGTGAGCCTGGCATGAGCCGTTCCCTGTCAAAACGCGGCGAACGGCTGATTACATCGCTGGGGTATTCCGAGCGCCAGCACGGCGCATTCATGGCAGGCGTGCCTGATGTCACCGAGTTTCCGGTGCAGCAGTGGCTGCGTATTCATAACCGGCATTGGCGCAGGCTGCGGCCCGAATTGCTGAGCTACGCCCCTTCGGGCGGCTACCCGCCGTTGCGCCAGGCGCTCAGCGACTATCTGCAGGCATCGCGCTCAGTCAATGGGGCGGCCAGCCAGGTCGTGGTGACGTCCGGCATCCATCAGGTCCTGGATGTCGTGATACGGATGCTCTGTGATCCCGGTGACCGGGTCTGGGTGGAAGAGCCGGCCTATTGGGGCATCCGTAACCTGCTGATCTCTCATGGCATGGATGTCGTGGGCATTCCCGTGGATATTGAAGGGATGAATCCCACCACCGAGCAGATGCGGCGGCCGCCGCGCCTGATTGTGGTCACCCCCTCGCACCAGTATCCGCTTGGCATGGTGATGAGCCTGGCACGACGCCGCCGGATTCTTGAATACGCCCGCCAGCATCATTGCTGGATTCTTGAAGATGACTACGACAGCGATTTCCGTTACGGGGGGCGGCCGCTGCCTTCTTTGCAAGGGCTGGACGAAGCGGCCCTGGTGATTTATGCAGGCAGTTTCAGCAAGACGCTCTACCCGGGGCTGCGGCTGGGCTACGCGGTGGCCCCGGCGTCGGTGGCCCCGGCACTGGCTGCGGGGGTGGCTGAACTTTATCGGGAAGGGCAGTTGATGGCCCAGGCCGTCATGGCTGAATTCCTGCGCGAAGGGTTTGTCAGCTCGCATATGCGGCGCGTGCGCTCGTTGTATGCGGCCCGCCGCGACCGCCTGATTGTCGCCGTGCAGGCACACTACGGCTCAAAGCTGGAAATTGTCGGTGACAAGGCCGGACTGCATCTGGTGCTGGCGCTTCCCGATCATGTCGATGATGCTCACATTTGCCGCGAGGCGTATCTGCGCGGCATCATGGCGCGCCCGCTCAGCATGTATTACTTACGGCCGGAGCGGGCGAAAAAAGGGTTGGTGCTGGGCTATGCCTGCGTGCGCGAAGACGAGATCGACCCCGCCTTCGCTATTCTGGCTGGCGTGATCGACGCCGAACTCAACGCTTGAGCCTGGCAAAAGCCGCAGCCATGGCGCCGGAAGGTTCGGGGCGGGCCTCGCGTCCGCCATTGCGCCCCTGGCCGCGGCGTTCGCCTGCCTGAGATCGCCCGCCGCGCGCAGCGCGGCCAGCCTCGCCATCGCCCCCACGCCTGTGGGGCGCAGAATCATCATTCAAACGCATGGTCAGGCCAATGCGTTTGCGGGCGACATCAACTTCCTGCACCTTCACCTTGACGGTCTGGCCGACCCGCACGACATCGCGGGGGTCTTTCACAAACGTGTCGGACAAAGCCGAAATATGCACCAGCCCGTCCTGGTGCACGCCGACATCCACGAATGCGCCGAAGTTGGCGACATTGGTGACCACGCCTTCCAGAACCATGCCGGGGGTGAGATCCTGAATCGTGTTGACGCCTTCCATGAACTGCGCGGTCTTGAATTCGGGGCGCGGGTCGCGGCCCGGCTTTTCCAGTTCGGAAAAAATATCCTTGACTGTAGGCACGCCAAAGCGTTCATCCGTGAAATCGGAAGGCGACAAGCCTTTCAGCGCGCCTGCCTGGCCCATGATGTTGCGGGCGTCGGCCTGGATGCGCGACAAAATGCGTTCCACCACGGGATAGGCTTCCGGGTGAACGGCAGAGGCGTCCAGCGGGTTGTCGCCATCGGGGATGCGTAGAAAGCCGGCCGCCTGCTCAAAGGCTTTTTCGCCAAAGCGCGGCACTTTCATGAGCGCTTTGCGGTTGGGGAAAGCGCCGCTTTCATTGCGGTAAGCCACAATATTGCGGGCCAGCCCGGCATTGAGGCCCGAAACCTGGGCCAGCAAAGGGGCAGATGCCGTATTGACGTTCACGCCCACGGCGTTCACACAATCTTCAATGACGGTGTCCAGTGAACGGGCCAGCTCGCGTTGATTCACGTCGTGCTGGTACTGGCCGACACCGATGGCCTTGGGTTCGATCTTGACCAGCTCCGCCAGAGGGTCTTGCAGGCGGCGGGCGATCGACACCGCGCCGCGCAGGCTGACATCCAGATCGGGGAATTCCAGTGCGGCCAGCTCGGATGCCGAATACACCGACGCGCCGGATTCGGATACCACAATGCGGGTCAGCCCGAGTTCCGGGTGCGCCTGCTGCAGGTCGGCGACCAGCTTTTCCGTTTCGCGCGATGCCGTGCCGTTGCCAATAGCCACCAGCTCGATATTGTGGCGCTTGGCCAGTGCGGCCAGGGTACGCAGACTGCCTTCGCGATCGCGGCGCGGCTCAAACGGGTAGACGGTAGCAGTGTCCAGCAATTTGCCCGTCGGGTCGATGGCGCAGACTTTCACGCCAGTGCGAATGCCAGGGTCGAGACCCAGAACGGCCTTGGGTCCGGCCGGCGCGGCCAGCAGCAGATCCTTGAGATTGGCGGCGAATACGCGGATGGCTTCTTCTTCAGCTGATTCGCGCAAGGTGCCGATGAATTCGGTTTCAAAGGAAGTCAGCAGTTTGACCCGCCATGTCCAGCGGCAGACTTCACCCAGCCAGCGCTCGCGTGCGGGTGCCTGCAGGTCGAAGCGGGCATCCAGCTTCAGATGTTCGGCAAGGCGCGCCACGCAGGGGTGCGGAACCTGTTCTTCAAGCCCGGGTTCCAGGCCGATGCGAAGGTCGAGCACGCCTTGCTGGCGGCCGCGCAGCAGGGCCAGCACGCGGTGCGAAGGCAGGCTGCGCAGGCGTTCGCTGAAGTCAAACCAGTCGCGGAAATTCGCGCCTTCGTCTTCCTTGCCTTCTACCACCTTGGAATGCAGTAAGCCGGTGCTCCAGAGATAGTCGCGCAGATTGGCCAGCAGATCGGCGTCTTCCGCATAGCGTTCGGCCAGAATGTCGCGCGCGCCATCCAGTGCGGCTTTGGCGTCAGTAATCTTGGCTTCGGGGTTCAGATACGCTTCGGCCAGCTCAGCGGGGTTGCAGCCGGGTTGCGCCAGAATGGCGTCGGCCAGGGGTTCCAGCCCGGCCTCGCGGGCGATCTGGGCGCGGGTACGGCGCTTGGGCTTGTAGGGCGCGTACAGGTCTTCCAGCCGCTGCTTGGCGTCAGCCGCCTCGATTTCCGCCTGCAGTGCCGGCGTCAGCTTGCCCTGGCCGTGAATGGACTCAAGAATCGCGGTGCGGCGGGCTTCGAGTTCGCGCACGTAAGTTAACCGCACTTCCAGATTTCGCAGCACCGTGTCATCC
>JAAZDZ010000565.1 GCA_012512545.1 Alcaligenaceae bacterium
CAGATGCCCCAGGCCCACCATGCCCAGGCCGTGCCGGTATTGCCCATGACCCACAGTACCGCTGCGGCCAGCGGCAGGCCGAACAGCAGCGACAACAGCAATGTTTTGAAGCTGTCCAGAATGAACAGGCGGGGCGTCATGCGGTTGAAACCGAAGCGCTGTTCCAGCCGGAACTTGTTGTAAAAGGCGAAGGGCAGGCCAATGACGCCCATAATGGCGAACACCACGGACAGCAGAGCGAGCTGGCGCAGCATCTCGCTCTCGAATACATTGCCCAGCAGGGTGTCAATAACCTGCAGCCCTCCCAGCAAGGTAAAGCCAAGCAGCACGACCACTTCAACCAGGCGCTCCACCATCAGCAGCCGCATTTTTGCTACGGTGTAGTCGGCGGCGCGCTGGTGGCTGTAGAGACTGATACGGGTAGTGAATGCATCGGGTATGTGATCGCGATGCAGGCGCACATGGCGGACCTGGCGGGATGCAAGCCAGAGCCGCAGCAATACGTCGATAAGAAGGAAGGCGACAAACAGCAAAGTGAACATGTTGGCAGCTTATGCGAAAATCTCTTTTTTCATTAAAGGATTATATGTGGTGGGCAAAGAACAGCGCCTCGTCTGGATAGACATGGAAATGACCGGGCTCGACCCGGAGAAAGAACGCATCATCGAGTTGGCCGCAGTGGTGACCGAACCTGATCTTACCGTGGTGGCGGAAGGGCCGGTACTGGTTGTGCATCAGTCTGATACTCTGTTGGCTGCCATGGACAAATGGAATCAGTCCACTCATGGCAAAACGGGGCTGATCGACAAAGTGAAAGCGTCCACCCTGAGCGAAGGCGAAGCCGAGGAGCGCATGCTGGCATTTCTGGCCGAACACGTGCCCGCGGGGAAGTCGCCCATGTGCGGCAACACCATCGGTCAGGACCGTCGTTTCATGGTCAAATACATGCCGAAGCTGGAAGCATTCTTCCATTATCGAAACCTTGATGTCAGCACCTTGAAGGAACTGGCCCTGCGCTGGAAACCCGAGGTCTATCGTAGTTTTGAGAAGCAAAGCCGCCATGAGGCCCTGGCGGATATCTACGAATCCATTTCCGAGCTCAAGCATTATCGCGAGCATTTCATAAAAGTCTAAGGAAGCTCTGAATCATTCGGGCGGTCAGTCTGTGCCTCGGATCGTGGTGGATGATTCAGAACTTCTCTGATGTCAGGAGGGGTTGATATGCTGACACAAGCAGGGAATGCGCGCATTGCAGGCATTGGCCTGGATCTTCTGCGGCTGGACCGCGCGCAACGCGTGTTCGATCGTCATCCGCAACGCTTTGTCCAGCGCATACTCGGCCCCGACGAAATCCTGGTCTTTCAGCGCCGTTATCAGCGCGACCCGCGACGCGGCGTGCGTTATCTGGCAACCCGTTTTGCGGCCAAGGAAGCCTTTTCCAAAGCCATTGGTCTGGGCATGCGCATGCCCATGGCCTGGTCTCGCATGCAAACACTCAATGCGCCTGGCGGGCGGCCTTATGTCAAGC
>JAAZDZ010000566.1 GCA_012512545.1 Alcaligenaceae bacterium
GCCACCACAATGTTCTCGAACTGTTCCACCGTCTGCAGGTCAGTGGTGGATTCCACCGAGAATTCGCGGTCCAGGGATTCGATGCGCCCGGCAGGAATCAGGACATTCTGCTGACGCAGAGCGTTTTCAACGTCTTGAACAATCAGCCCATAGCCCGCCAGCTTGTGACGGTCCACATAAATGCGCATGGCCGGCAGACGTTCGCCAAACACCCGCACTTCGGCCGCGCCGGGCAAAACCGACAGGCGGGTCTTGATATAGCGGTTGATGTAATCGGATGCCTGCATCTGCGACATGTCGCCGGTCGTCACGCCGATATACACAATGGGGGTGGAGTCCGCCTCGACCTTGCTGATGACGGGCTCTTCGACTTCGTCCGGCAGGAAGCGGCGCGCCCGCGAGACTTTATCGCGAACTTCTGCAGCCGCGGCATCCGGGTCGCAGGAAATATGGAATTTGACGTTGATATAACTGACTTCGCTGCGGCTGCGGGACGTCATGACGTCCACGCCCTCGATACCGGAAAGCTGATCTTCCAGCGGCTTGGTGACCTGGGATTCAATCACTTCGGGCGAAGCGCCCTTGTATTCGGTGCGCACCGACACCACCGGCTCGTCGATGGCCGGGTACTCGCGCACGGTCAGCCTGTCATAAGAGATGAGGCCGATGAGAACAATGATGAGCGACAGCACCGTGGCAAACACCGGGCGTCGTATGCATATCTGTGGAAGCTGCATGACTGCCTCGCTCCAAAAAAGTGTGACGCCTTAAAAGCTGGAAGGTGGAACCACTTCGACTTCGAGGCCGTCGCGCACTTTCTGCAGCCCCGAAACCACCACTTCGTCGCCTTCGATCAGCCCTTCGGTAATCTCTACGTGCGCATCGGCGCGCTGGCCGATCCGCACCATAAGGCGCTCGACCACGCCTTCTCGAACGCGAAAGACATACTGCGCATCGCCCGAGGGCGCCAGCGCGGTTTCCGGCACCACCAGCCCCTGTGCTTCGGCCAGCTCCAGATGCACGCGCGCAAACAGGCCCGGGCGCAGAAGACCATCGGGATTCGGCACATTGGCCCGCAGCAGCAGCGAGCGCCCGCCGACATCCACCAGCGGGCTGATCGCCCCTACACTGCCTTCGCGCCCGGCGCCGGCCAGCGCATCAAAGGACACCTGCAACCGGGAGCCTTGCGTCACCGAGCCCAGAAAGAGTTCAGGGATGCGGAAATCCAGGTTGAGAGGGTCGATGGCTTCGATGGGCACGAGGTCGGTTCCCGGCCCCACGTAATCCCCCACGGACACGGTGCGCAGACCGGCCAGGCCATCGAAAGGCGCCTGAATAACGGTTTTTTCGAGCTCGGCTTCCGCCAGGGCCACGGCCGCCTGCTGCACAGCCAGGTTGCTGGCCGCTTCGTCGCGGGCCTGACTGCTTACAAAACCCTGTTTGCTGAGCTCAACGGCGCGCCGGTGCTGGCTGCCTGCCAGCCGGACGTTGGCGCGCGCCTGCTGCACGCGGGCTTTGGCCACGCTGTCGTCCAGCCGCACCAGCACCTGGCCTTTTTCAACCTGGCCGCCTTCGGCAAAATTGATTTCAGCGATACGGCCGCTGATTTCAGGCCGCAACATGACGGAATCGTGGGAGCGCAAGGTGCCCACCGCCGATACGGAACGTTCCAGCCGCACCTGCTTGACCGGAGCAACCACAACTGTCACTTTGGCGGGCTCTGGGGCTTTGGTTTGCTGTGTCGCAGCGGTGGCCGTGACACCGGCCTCGCCACTGCGTTGCATCCACCAATGAGCGCCCCACGCTCCTAAGCCTATGCCCAGCACCAGTAATATCGCCGCCTTGGAAAACTTCATTGATGTCGTGGTTGTGAGGTAAATGTTTCGTGGGACTTCGCCACCCTGCCAGCGAAGCGCGCAATTTCTCTACGAAGCCATTGACTGTAGCACTGAACCTTTGCCATGCGTAACTCGCAATTACATACTTATTTCAGCGTGCTGCGCAAATACGGCCATGGCGCGCCCGGTACGGTTCAAGCCTGATCGAGCGTGCGCACCCCCTGGTTGGCCAAGGCGTCTGCCCTTTCGTTGCCCGGATCGCCCGCATGGCCCCGTACCCAGCGCCATTCCACCTGATGCTGAGCGACCAGTTCATCGAGCTGCTGCCATAAGTCGGCGTTGCGAACGGGCTTTTTATCGGCCGTGCGCCAGCCGCGCCGCTTCCAGTTGGGAAGCCATTCTCCCATGCCTTTCTGAACGTACTGGGAATCCGTGTGCACCACCACGCTGCACGGGCGTTTCAAGGCTTTCAGAGCCTCGATCACGCCGGTAAGTTCCATGCGGTTATTGGTGGTCTGCGCCTCACCGCCAAACAACTCCTTTTCATGACGGCCGTGGCGCAGCAACGCCCCCCAGCCGCCTCGGCCAGGGTTGCCCTTGCAGGCGCCATCCGTCCAGATTTCCACGGTCTGGCCGCTTGTTTCACCACTCACTTCATGTTTCTCCGGAATTTTTATTGAACTGTCTGCCCGTTGCCACGGTCGCCCGGCGCCTGACCGGCTTGCGACGGCGCTTCCAGGCAGGCCCCACCATGGTCGGCCTGGCGACCCGCTTGACGGCCGACACCATATAGACAGCCCCGCAGATAGGCCACCAGCGGTCGCCTGCCTTTTCCATGAACGACCAGCGCTTGAGCCAGGCGTCGCTGAAGCACGGCATGGCATAGCAGCCAAAACGCCCGCGATCCATTTCAAACGACAAAAGCTTGAACCAATCTTTCAGGCGCGGCAAAGACACCTGCAGCGGTGCGGGCACCGGCACCAGAGGGTCCAGGCCCGGCAGGCGTTCTCGCGCGCCCCACAAGCTCCATGGGTTGAAGCCGGAAATGACCACCCGGCCTTCCGGCACAAGCACGCGGTCGATTTCGCGCAGCACCTGGTGGGGATCGGTCGCGCATTCCAGGCCATGGGGCAGAACGAGCAGATCGACGCTCTGGGTATTGAAAGGCAGGGATTCGGGCTCGGCCAGAACCAGCTGGCGACTCACGCCTTCCGCAGGTTCAAGGGTGGTGCAGACCTTGTGAGGAATGCGATTCGCCTGGAGAAAGTCCCAATGCGGCAGGCCGATTTGTATGGCATGATAGCCGAATACATTGGCGACCATGCCGCTGAACTGGGCCTGCTCCCACTGCGCCACATAACGGCCCTGTGGCGTGTCCAGCCACTCTTCAAGCTCCAGTATCAATGGTTGCTCCACCCCATTCCTCGCTTTTTTCCATGGTAAACAGCCAGCTTATTCCCCTGCCCGCACTCTCTGACAACTATATCTGGTTGCTGCGCAAAAACAGCGACGCCATTGTGGTCGACCCGGGCGAAGCTTCGGGGGTCGTACAGTACCTCGAACAGCACGGCCTGAACCTGCGTGCCATTTTACTGACACACCACCATGGCGATCACGTAGGCGGTGCACTCGAACTTCACGAACGCAGCAATGCCCCCGTTTATGGCCCGGCCAACGAACGCCTGCCTGTCTGCCATCACCGCCTGTCCGAAGGCGATACGGTACAATTGCGCGACCTCGGCTTCTCCATGACCGTGCTGGATGTCCCTGGCCATACCGCCGGGCACATTGCCTATCATGGCCGCCCCGATGGCAGCGCGCCCCTGCTTTTTTGCGGAGACACGCTGTTTGCCGCCGGTTGCGGGCGCCTGTTCGAAGGTTCGCCTGAACAGATGCTTGAATCCCTGGGCAAGTTCGCAAGCTTGCCAGAAGATACGTTGGTGTGCTGCGCGCACGAATATACCTTGTCCAACCTTCGCTGGGCCATGCAGGTAGAACCCGGCAACGCGACACTGCAGGAACGCTGGGACACGGCCACCCGCTTACGGGAACAAGGGCAGCCTACTCTGCCCTCTACCCTCGCACTGGAAATGGCCTCCAACCCATTCCTGCGCACCGGGGTCGCGGCGGTGGCAGAAAGCGCGGCGCGTCATGCGGGCCACGAACTCGCCTCGGAAGTCGAAATCTTTGCTGGCTTGCGTGAATGGAAGAACAACTTTTAATGAATCACCCATGAATTGTCTGCGGCTATTCGTACTGTTGATGGCAGCGGTGCTGGCGGGTTGCGCCACGCACCCTGACCGCGCTGCCAATGCGGCGCGGCAGCTTGCCGCCTCCGACACTTCCAGTACGATCGACCTCACCCGGCCCGCTGACGATATCTGGGAACGCATCCGGCTCGGCTTTGCCGTACCCAATCTCGACACCGATCTTGTCGATCACTGGACGCAATACTATGCGGCCCGGCCCGAATCGCTGCTCATCATGAGCCAGCGCGCCCGCAAATACCTGTATCACATCGTTGACGAACTCGAACGCCGGGGAATGCCCACCGAACTGGCCCTGCTGCCCTTTGTGGAAAGCGCCTTCAACCCGACGGCACTGTCGCGTTCCCAGGCTTCCGGCCTCTGGCAATTCATACCCAGCACAGGCAAGCACTACAAGCTCGAACAGGACTGGTGGCGCGACATGCGCCGCGACCTCATCGCCTCGACCAGCGCCGCGCTCGATTACCTCAGCTATCTGTACGAATTCCAGGGTGACTGGTATCTGGCCCTGGCATCCTATAACTGGGGCGATGGCTCTGTGCGGCGCGCCCTGGAGCGCAACAGCCGCGAGGGCCTGGAGCTCGACTACCGCGCCCTGAAAATGCCGGAAGAAACGCGTAATTACGTGCCCAAGCTGCAGGCATTCAAGAACATCATCGCCGAACCCCAGAAATACGGCATCACGCTGCCCCCCATCAATAACACGCCTTATTTCACCACCGTCAAAAAGAAAGAAAACATCGACGTCAACGTTGCCGCGCAATTGGCGGAAATCACTCTTGATGAGTTCCGCGAGCTGAATCCGTCGCACAACCGCCCCATCATCAAGGTTGACGACGAAGCCGAGATTCTGCTGCCTGCCGACAAGGCCGACATCTTCATGGCCAACCTGAAGGCTTACCAGGGGCGGCTCAGTTCCTGGAGCACCTACCGCAGCAAAAAGGGCGAATCCTACACCGCCATCGCCCGCAAGTTCGGCATGCCGGTCGAGCAGCTGCGCAGCGTCAATGGCCTGAACCGCCGCCAGGCTGCAGCACGCTCCGAGGCCACCTTGCTGGTCGCCGCGGCAAACGATGCCCCCGCCGATGCAACGCAGGTCGTTGCCGCGACAGCGCAGGCAGCCACGCCCGCACAAACCCAATCGCAAAGCGGCGGAATCCGCAGGGTATCGCTTGAAACCGGCAGCCGCGCTTCCGGCGCGTCAACGCAGGCAGATGCCGCCGCTGATATACAAGTGTTGCGCCGCAGCCCTCAGGCC
>JAAZDZ010000567.1 GCA_012512545.1 Alcaligenaceae bacterium
CATCCGCCCGGCGCCCAGATTTTGCCGCTATATGCCCGGCTGTCGCAGGCCGAGCAGGAACGCATCTTCCGTCCGCAAGGCAGCGGGCGGCGTATTGTGCTGGCCACCAATGTGGCCGAAACCTCATTGACGGTGCCCGGCATCCGCTATGTCGTGGACAGCGGGCTGGCCCGGGTCAAGCGCTATTCCTGGCGCAACAAGGTAGAGCAACTGCGTATCGAGCCCATCAGCCAGGCATCGGCCAACCAGCGCGCGGGGCGCTGCGGCCGTATCGGGCCGGGCGTCTGCCTGCGCCTGTACGACGAAGCCGACTTCAAGGCCCGGCCCGCCTTTACCGATCCGGAAGTCCTGCGCTCCTCGCTGGCATCGGTGATTCTGCGCATGAAGGCGCTCAGACTTGATGACATCGAAGCCTTTCCGTTTGTTGATGCCCCGGCTGGCCGCGCCGTGGCCGATGGCTACCAGCAATTGCAGGAGCTTGGCGCGCTGGATGAAAACAATAGTCTGACGGCCATCGGGCGGGAACAGGCCCGCCTGCCGGTGGACCCGCGGGTGGGGCGCATGATTCTGGCCGCGCGCGATCACCAATGCCTGACGGAAATGCTGGTCATTGCTGCGGCGCTCTCTGTGCAGGACCCGCGCGACCGCCCCATGCAGGAACGCGAGGCAGCCGATGCCGCGCATGCGAAATTCAATGACGAACGCTCGGAATTTCTGTCCTATCTCAAGCTGTGGCGCTGGTATGCCGAACAGGTCCAGCACAAGGCGTCGCAGCGCAAGCTGGTGGCCTTGCTGCGCCAGAACCTTCTGTCGCCGCTGCGCCTGCGCGAATGGCGCGATGTTCACAGCCAGCTTGCGGCCCTGGTGGGCGAGCAGGGCTGGCGGCTCAACGAGGCAGACGCCACCTACGAGCAGGTACACATGGCTCTGCTGACCGGCTTGCTGGGCAATGTGGGCACCAAGGCTGAAGAGGGCGGTGTCTGGCAGGGCGCCCGCGATATCCGCTTTCACATTCATCCGGGTTCGCCGCTGGGCAAGAAGGCGGGCCGCTGGATTGTGGCGGGGGAGCTGGTTGAAACCACCCGTCTGTATGCCAGGTGTATAGCCAAAATAGATCCGCGTTGGGTGGAGCGGGCAGGTGCCCATCTATTGCGCAGGAACTGGTCGGATCCTCGTTGGGAAAAGAAAGCCGGGCAGGTGGTGGCCAATG
Source organism: Alcaligenaceae bacterium (assembly GCA_012512545.1). Taxonomy (GTDB): domain Bacteria; phylum Pseudomonadota; class Gammaproteobacteria; order Burkholderiales; family Burkholderiaceae_B; genus Yanghanlia. The sequence continues at coordinate 1,211 of JAAZDZ010000567.1, forward strand.
AGCGTGCCACCCTTTACGGGCTGACGGTCTATGCGGGCCGCCGGGTGCATTTCGGCCGCATCGACCCCCGGCAGGCGCGCGAGATCTTCATTCGCGATGCTCTGGTGACAGGCGAAATCGACAGCAAGCTGCCGTTTCTGCGTCATAACAGCCGTCTCATTGCCTCCATAGAAAAGCTGGAGCACCAGACGCGCCGGCCGGACATCCTGGTGGATGATCAGCTCATCTACGCGTTTTATGACGCCCGTATTCCAGAAGACGTTTTTCAGACGGCCACCCTGGAACGCTGGTATTCGCGCCTGAAGCCCGACGCCGCCCGCGCGCTGGAACTCAGCCGCGACGAGCTCATGCGCCACGATGCAGCAGGCATCACGACCGATGTCTTTCCCAAAAAGGTGAACTGGCAGGGCGTGGACATGGCGCTGGATTACCA
>JAAZDZ010000568.1 GCA_012512545.1 Alcaligenaceae bacterium
GTCAATATGGCGGCCGTCGGGCGTGGGCCACGAGCGCCATTGCACGCCATAGACCGGCCCCAGTTCGCCTTGCCCGTCTGCCCATTCGTCCCAGATCGAAACCCCGCGTTCCTGCAGCCAGCGCACATTGGAGTCGCCACGCAGAAACCAGAGCAATTCGATGATGATGGAGCGCAGATGCAGCTTTTTGGTGGTGACCAGCGGAAACCCCTGTCGCAGGTCAAAGCGCATCTGGTGGCCAAACACGGAGCGCGTGCCCGTGCCGGTGCGGTCGTTTTTGTGGTCGCCATGTTCATACACATGGCGCATCAGGTTTTCGTACTGTTGCATGATGAACCGATAGCCGTTCAGGCTTCTACCATGTTGATGGAATGGGTGATTTCCGCAGTGCGGCCCAGCATGGCGGAAGCCGAACAGTATTTTTCGTGGGACAGCAGGACGGCGCGTTCAACCGCAGCCTGCGGCAGGTTCTTGCCGGTAACGGTGAATGTGAAGTGAATGCGGGTGAATACCTTGGGATCGGTTTCGGCCCGTTCGGCATCCAGTTCCACCTGGCAGCCCGTGATTTCATGGCGCCCGCGCCGGAGAATGAGCACCACATCGTAGGCGGCGCAACCGCCCGCGCCTGCCAGCAACATTTCCATGGGACGGGGCGCCAGGTTGTTGCCGCCCCCTTCAGGGGCGCCGTCCATCGCGGTAACGTGGCCGCTGCCGGTGCGTGCCACGAAGAGCATGCCCTCGGGGCCGCCCCAATCAATGGTGCATTCCATATCTTTGTTCCTGATAGGGTGAAGTCAAGGGCTAATGATAATACGCGAGCGCTGGCCGGGCTGGAAATGCCGGGTCCGTGTGCGGGAACTCCGCTGTTTGCCCGTCTATGTGAAAATGGAGCGTCCAAAGATCAAATTCAAGGTGAAAAAATGGTCGCACAGAGCAGTCAACTCAACCATTCTGGCTTTACCCGCCGCAGCAACCCGTTGGAAGATCTTCTGACGGAGTTCGGGCGGGCGTTGCAGGTGCTTGATGGTTCCGCGCAGGCGGGCCGCCCCAACCCTGCGGGTCCCAAGCCCTTGAATGCTCTGGAAGAGCAGGGGGCTCTGTCGCCCGCCGAACAGCAGCATGCCGCTGGTCTGATGCGCATCAACCACGTGGGTGAGATCTGCGCTCAGGCGCTGTACAGGGGGCAGGCCATGTTTTGCCGCGACGCAACAATTCGTGATGTCCTTTACGAGGCGGCGGCAGAGGAAGTCGATCATTTGGTGTGGTGCAACGAACGGCTGCAAGAACTGAACAACCGTCCCAGCATATTGAACCCTTTGTGGTATTTGGGCTCGTTTTCCCTGGGAGCCGTGGCGAGTCGCGCAGGCATTCCCTACAACCTGGGTTTCATGGCCGAAACCGAAAGGCAGGTCGAGCAGCACCTGGACAGCCACCTGGAGCAGTTGCCGCCCCAGGATGAGCGCTCCCGCGCCATTGTCGAGCAAATGCGCATCGACGAGATCGAGCATCGCACTACGGCGGAAAACCACGGTGCTGTGCCGCTTCCCGCGCCGATCAAGCTGGGCATGCGTTTGATGTCCAAGGTCATGACAACCATCGCCTATCGGATTTAAACCATTGCTCAAACAGGAAACTAGCGTTTTCCCTAGGTTGGTGTTAATATTCATTTAACTCAGGGTTATCGCTAGTTGCACTGTCAGCCCTTTGTGCAAGAACACCACATCGGAAACACTTGGAAACATAAAAATGTGGCACTGCAGCAAAATTATCTTGCATTGCACAAAAAACAGCGATAAACTTCAGTTATCGGATGTCGCAACGTGGTTAACCCTAGCCACGCGGTCTCGAGCAGAAATGCTCTGGTAGCCCGACATGCCACGGATGTCTCCTCCACCCTCCTCCTTTGGTGGATTTTGCCCGAGATCTTACGGTCTCGGGCTTTTTTTTATCTGGCGCCTGCCGGGCTGCTGTTCGACAGCATAGTTCCCACGGGTGGCTTGCGTTCTTCAGGACGGCTGGCGGTATTCCTCCAGCCATTCGCTGAACTGTTCCGCGCTGACGGGTTTTGAATATAAATAGCCTTGGCCAAAGTCGCACCCCGCAGCCAGTAGAAGGTCGTGCTGTTCGGGCGTTTCAATACCTTCAGCAACCACTGTCAGGCCAAGCTCGTGAGACATGATGATGATGGCGTTGCATAAAACCATGTTTTCCGGACTTTCCGCCAGATTGCGCACAAAGCTCTGGTCGATCTTGATGATGTCGATATCCACGCGCCGCAAATAGGACAGGGACGAATACCCCGTGCCAAAGTCGTCCAGGGCAATCTGGAAACCCGCCCGTCGCAGTGCACGGATTTTTTCATAGGTCTCTTCGTCGCTTTCCAATAACAGCCTTTCTGTGATCTCAATGGTGATGGCGGAATTCGGCAGGTTGAGCGCTTGCAGGGTTTGTATCCACTTCTGAGGGTCCAGGCCGTCCAGTTGAAACTGAGCTGGTGATACGTTGATGCTGACTTCTGTACAGTTTTCGTCATTGTGGCGCCATAGGGCGGCTTGTTCCGCAGCTTGTTGGAAGATGCTGTCGCCCAATGGAATGATCAGGCCGGAATCTTCGGCCAGCGGGATGAAATCGGCGGGGCTGACAAGGCCGCGCACAGGGTGCTGCCAGCGGACCAGGGCTTCGGCCTTCGCGATTTCCCCGGATTTCAGGTCAATGATGGGCTGGTAATAGAGAACGAACTGCTGCGTGTCCAGGCCAGTCTGAAAATCACGCAACAGGTCATGGCGCTGCTGAACGGAATCGCGCAAAGTCCGGGAGAACAGGCAGTATTGGTTGCGGCCCCGTTCTTTGGCGGCATACATGGCAAAGTCCACGTACTTCAGGAGATCTGTGGTGTTGTCCGCATCGTCAGGGTAGAAGGCCACGCCCACGCTGCAGGAAATGCGGATGTCGCTGACGGTCAGGCGATAGGGCTTCGAGACCGACGTGAGAATCTTTTCGCATATGGGGTGGATGTCTTCCTGTTTTTTCAGGTCTTGGATGATGACGACGAATTCATCGCCGCCCAGGCGTGCGACCTGGTCAGAACGTCGGCAGCAGTCACTGATGCGCTGGGCAACCTGTTGCAGCAGGACATCGCCTTCGTCGTGTCCGAAGGTGTCGTTGACCTCCTTGAAAAGATCCAGGTCAAGAAACACCAGTGCGAACGGCAGGCCGCTGCGCTTGGACTGCTCAATGCTGGCCTGCAGGTTTTCGTGAAACATCAGGCGGTTGGGCAGTTGGGTCAGGTGGTCGAAGTGAGCCTGCCGCCAGATCAGGGCCTCCTGCCTGCGTTGTTCCGTGACATTGGAAAACAGCCCTATGCGGCAATCCACCGTGCCGTCATCGTTAAAACAGCTGTTGATCATCAAGTGACTGATGAATTCTTCGCCCGATTTGTGCTTGTTCCAGATGTCGCCATTCCACTGGCCGGTTGTGCTCAGCCTTTCCCAGAACGACCGGAAGAAATCCTTGGAATGACGCCCGGCGCTGAGCTTGTTCATCCGGTGTCCGACGACTTCTGCTGCGGTGTAGCCTGTGATGGTGCTGAAGGCGGGGTTGATATCCTGGATGATGCCGTTGGCATCGGTGATGACGACGCCATCACTGATGTTTTCGTACACCAGAACGGCCCGCCGCAGCCCGACCCTTGCCTTTTTCAGGGTGTTCTGCTTGATCTTGAGATCGCGCAGCAGGTCTTCGATATGAGCCGCGGATTTATTCAGCACTCTGCTCAAA
>JAAZDZ010000049.1 GCA_012512545.1 Alcaligenaceae bacterium
GGCAAGGACGGCGCCATGATCAGCGCGCGCAAGATGCTGATGCCCGACAACACCAACCCCGCCAACCTGCTGGACATCGGTTTTGTCGGCGACATCCTGCAGATCGACCCCGCCGTGGTCAAAGCCCTGCAGGACGACCAGTTCATTCCGGTTATTTCCTCCATCGGCTACAACGAAAGCGACGGCCAGGCATACAACATCAATGCGGATGTCGTGGCTGGCAAAATGGCCGAAGTACTGGGCGCCGAAAAACTCGTCATGCTGACCAACACGCCCGGCGTGCTCGACAAACAGGGCGAACTCCTGCGCAAGCTGTCGGCCAGCACCATCGACACGCTGTTCGCGGATGGCACGATCTCCGGCGGCATGCTGCCCAAGATCTCTTCAGCGCTGGATGCCGCCCGCACAGGGGTGAATTCTGTTCATATCGTGGATGGCCGTGTGCCGCACTGCCTGCTGCTGGAAATCCTGACCGACCAGGGCGTCGGCACCATGATCACCTCGCATTAAATACCCGGGCTGGTCATGCTGGCGCCGTCGCACGCCCCGCACAATGATGGGCGATGGCGCCAGATACAGGCCCGCAGCCCGGTCAGGCTGCCCTGCTTCTTCGCCGATGCCTCCATTACGCAAACCCACCGCACTGCACTACCCGCGCCGCCGGGCCGGGTCATCTGCCGCGCACGATACCATCTGGCTGTTTGATCTCGACAACACGCTGCACGACTGCTCGCGCCATATTTTCCAGCGCATCGACAGCAATATGTCCGACCTCATCATGGACTGGCTGGATCTTGACCGCAGCGAGGCTGACGCCCTGCGCCTGGACTACTGGAAGCGCTACGGCGCCACCGCAGCGGGCCTGGAACTGCATCATGGCATTGCCGCTGCCGACTTCATCGAAGCCGCCCACGACTTCGACGTGCGGGGCCTGGTTCATGCAGAACGCGGCCTGGCTCGCAAGCTGGCCCGGCTGCCCGGACGCAAGATACTGCTGACCAATGCGCCGCAAGGCTACGCCCGCGCCGTTTTGCGCGTGCTGGGCATATTGCACTACTTTGAAATGCTGTGGAGCATCGACCATATGCATTTGCAGGGCCGCCTGCGCTGCAAGCCGTCCGTGGCCATGATGCGCCAGCTGCTGGCGCGCCTGCGCGTGCCCGCGCATCGCGTGGTGCTGGTGGACGATACTTTTTCCAACCTGCGCAGCGCCAAGGCGATTGGCATGGGCACCGTGCTCTGCCACCACCCCGGCACCCCGCACAACGCACGGCACCATGGCCGCAGCCCCTATATGGACAGACGCGTCAACAGCGTGGGGCAACTTCTGACAGCCCGCCACCTATGACAAAGCCGGGGCGCGGACCTGCCATCCGGAGTCGGCAGAGCGTTCCTAACGGCTGGTAGTGGCTTCCAGGCTGCGCATGACTTCTGCCTGCACGGTTTCCCAGATCTGGGATTTCAGCTCGTTGTAGCGCGGAGAAAGCTGCACAGCGGCATTGCGCGGCATGGGCAGATCGTTATGCAGATCGGTAACAATGCGGCCCGGGCGCGCGCTCATGATCAGCATGCGCGTCGAAAGCAGCAATGCCTCATCAATGGAGTGGGTAATAAAGACAATGGTCTTGCCGCTTTGCTCGTAAATGCGCAAAAGCTCGTCCTGCAGAACCTGCCGGGTCATCGCATCAAGGGCAGCGAAAGGCTCATCCAGCAAAATGACATCGGGGTCGTTGGCCAGCACGCGGGCAATCGAAACGCGCTGGCGCATGCCGCCGGACAGCGCATTGGGAAATTTGTCCTCAAAGCCCTGCAGCCCCACCATATCAATGAAGCGCCTGGCCGTCTCGTTACGCTGGCTCTTGCCGATGCCTTTCATCTTCAGGCCGAATGCCACGTTCTCCAGCACGGTAAGCCACGGAAACAAGGCATATTGCTGAAACACCATGCCGCAATGCGGCTCCACCCTGGTGACTTCACGCCCATTGACCACAATGCGGCCTTCCGTGGGGCGGATGAAGCCCGTAATCAGGTTCAGCAAAGTGGACTTGCCGCAACCCGATGCCCCCAGCAGCACGGTGAACTCGCCTTGCTTGATTTCAAGATCGACATTCTGCAGGGCCTGGAATTCGCCAAAATGCTTGGACACCCCCTGAATGGAAATCATGGATTCGCTCATTGCTGCCACCTCAGAATGTGGTTCTCGATCAACCGGAAGACAAAGTCGGTGATCAGCACAGTAATGCTGATCATCACCATGCCCAGCACGACCACTTCCGTCTGGAAGAACTCTTTGCCGTTCATGATGAGAAAGCCCAGACCTTCGCGCGCTGCGATCAGTTCCGCCGAAATCACGCATGTCCAGGCCAGGCCCAGAATCACCTTCATGCCGCTGAGGATCTGCGGCAGGCTGCCCGGCAGAATGACCTCGCGCATCACCTGCCAGCGGCTGGCGCCCAGGTTCTGCGCCGCTCTGATCAACAAAGGATCTACATTACGAGTCGCCTCAATGACGTAGACCAGCGCGGGGGCGAAGGTGCCCATGAACACAATGCTGTATTTCTGGGTTTCGGTAATGCCGAACCACAGCAGAGAAAGCGGAATCCAGCTCATGGAAGGCAGAGGTCGCAAGAACGACAGCAGCAGCTGGCTGGCCGAAGCAGTCACCTTCTTGGCGATGGCCGGCCCCGCGGTAGCGGCAAAGGAATCAATCATCCCCACCCGTATGGCGGGGCGGCTGGCAAGATCGGCTTCGCGCACATCGGACACCAGACGGTCGATGTCGTCAACAATAGGCCGTGCGCGGCGACTCAGGGCAATGCCTGCGGGCGTCAGCGTGAAGGGGCGATGGGCGCGATCGAATACCTGGGTGCCAAGAATGCGCTCCACCTGGGCCAGCGCCTGCGAAACCGCCGATTGCGTGATTCCGAGCTTATCAGCGGCCCGCGAGACATTGCCGGTATCGGCAACCGCCTCGAAAATGCGCAGCATGCGCACATCCAGCGCCCCACCTTGCTTCATGCCGCGCCCCCAACCGTTGATTTATCAAAATTGGTTCTAATGTTAACGATTGGAAGGGCTAACGTACATCAACTTAAGAAAAACTAATAATTACTATCAGGACGACTCATGAAACCATGCCCCACCTGAAAATAACGGTATGAAATGGTGTCTGACCTTATTATTTTTTGGAACACACGGAGCATGCGGGATCGCGGCTGTAGCGCAGGGTCTGCCATTGCATGGTGAGGGCGTCCAGGCACAGCAGGCGGCCGACCAGGGGCTCGCCCATGCCAGCCAGCAGTTTGATGGCTTCAATGGCCTGTGAAGCGCCTACCACGCCTACCAGCGGCCCCAGCACGCCTGTTGTGGCGCAACGCAATTCCTCGATATCATCCGTTTCTGGAAACAGGCAGTGATAGCACGGCGCATCGTCGCGACGCAGATCAAAGACACTGATCTGGCCGGCGAACCGGATGGCCGCTCCCGATACCAGCGGCTTGCGCAAGGCTACGCAGGCGCGGTTCACCGCATGCCGGGTAGCAAAGTTATCGCAGCAATCCATCACCAGATCAACGTTGGCAACCCATTCGAGCAAAGCCGCGTCATCCAGGCGCTGCAGCAGGGGCAGCACCTGCACTTCAGGGTTCAGCGCGGCCAGGGTGCGCCGCCCCGATTCCGCCTTGGACATGCCAACGCGATCCTGCCCATGCAGAATCTGCCGCTGCAGGTTGCTGAGATCCACCTCATCGTCATCGGCCAGCACCAGGGTGCCCACGCCGGCGGCAGCCATATACAGGGCGGCTGGCGACCCCAGGCCACCCGCACCCACAATCAGCACGCGGGCGGCGCTCAGGCGCTCCTGCCCCTCAATGCCGAACTCATCGAGAAGAATGTGCCGCGCATAGCGCAGAAGCTGATCGTCATTCATGCTGCAAAGGGAAAAGTCGCGGCCTGAGCCGCGACTGGTGATCATCGGGAAATACGTTCCATGCCCTGAGGGGTGATGCGAAAACGCTCCACTTTATCGTTCGGGCTGATCATGGAGTTTTTTTTTCAGCCGCGCGATTCTCTTCGCGTTCCGCCTTGTTCTTGGCGACCAGTTCGGGATCGTTGCGCTGCACGGGACGCCCTTCCAGGAAGTTGATGGCCTGCTGAAGCTGGTAGTCTTCATCGCCGCCAAACTCGAACATGCGGGTGATATCTACGATTTCCTCTTCTTCTTCGGCCAGACTGGCTTCATCAAAATTCCCGTTTACCAGATGGCGCTGCAGATCGGCCTCGCGCGGCAGGCGGAACAGGTTGCCCTGCGCGGTGTCGTCTACCGTGATGTCCGGCGACACGCCAGTGACCTGAATGGATTGCCCGCTGGGCGTGTAGTAACGGGCAGTCGTGAGCTTGATGCCAGTATCTTCGCTCAGGGGCAGCACGCTTTGCACCGACCCTTTTCCGAACGTGCGGTTGCCCAGCACAGTGGCGCGGCTGTGATCCTGCAGCGCGCCCGCCACGATTTCAGAGGCGGAAGCCGAACCGACATTCACCAGCACCACCATGGGCACCGTCTTGACCCATCCACCCACCTTGGCGACGTAATCGTTGGCGCCGCTGCCCAGGTAATTACGCAGGTAATCGGCAGGCTTGGCGTGATATTCGCGGTTGGCCGAAGGAATACGCCCCTTGGTGGACACCACCAGAACATCTGGCTGCAGGAAAGCCGATGACACGGCGATGGCGCTGTCGAGCAGGCCGCCTGGATCGTTTCGCAAGTCGAGAATCAGGCCCTTGGGAGCCTGTTCGCCAGCGAGATCTCCCAGATGGCGCACGAGATCGGGTGCAGTGCGTTCCTGGAACTGGGCGATGCGCACATAGGCAATGTCGTTGTCGAGCATCTTGCTGCGCACGCTGCGCACCTTGATGATGTCGCGCACGATGGTGAGTTCCAGCGGCTTGTCGCGGCCGGGGCGGCTGATCATCAGGACAATGCTGGTATTGGGTTCGCCGCGCATCAGCTTGATGGCGTCGTTGAGCGTCATGCCCTTGGTGGGCTTGCCATCAATATGCGTGATGAGGTCGCCCGCAAGAATGCCCGCGCGGAACGCCGGCGTATCTTCGATGGGTGAAATCACCTTGGGCTGGCCGTCTTCGCTGCCGATTTCAATTCCCAGGCCGCCGAAACCGCCCTGGGTGATGGCTTCCATTTCTTTGAAGGCTTCGGCATCCAGGTAGGCGGAATGCGGATCAAGGTCGTCGAACATGCCTTTGATGGCATCGTTGATGAGCTTGTCGTCGCTGACCGGTTCGACATAACTGGCCTTGATCGCTGCAAACACATTGGCGAACTGCTGTAGCTCTTTGAGCGGCAAAGGTTCGCCACGCTGCGCGACGGCTGAAATTCCTACACTGAGAAGTAGTCCGCCGACTGCTCCAGCCAGCACCAGACCTAAACTGCGTACCCTGCGAGTGCCCATGCACATACCCGATTTATAGTGTTCTCATTGACGCCGCCTCGCGACGCGTATAGGCAGATAGTACCGAAACTATCCGCCAAGTGAAGCGGCCCGTCATTGTTTTCCCAGCCAAAGTAGAGGATTGACCGGTTTACCTTCATGCCGGATTTCAAAGTATAGACCGGGCTCCACCTGGCCGCCGGTCGCTCCGACCGTGGCCACGGCCTCTCCGGCCCGGACGTTCTGCCCTACCTGCTTGAGCAGACTCTGGTTGTAAGCATATACGCTCAGATATTTATCGCCGTGGTCGATAATTAAAAGATTGCCAAAGCCCCCCAGCCAGCCCGCGTAGACCACCTGCCCTGGCGCCACGGCGGCCACACGCGCGCCATCAGCGGCTCGCAGCACAATGCCCCGCCACACGCCGCCTTCCGGGCGTTCCATGCCAAAGCGGCCCTGGACTTCGCCCCGCACAGGGTAAGGCAACCCTTTGCTCAAACCCTGCTGCGCGGTGCGGCCACTCTGCGGAGCCGCTTCGCGGGGCGCCGGTTCGGGCGGCACGCTGCCCGTTTCCTGCCCGGCGGCCTGTTCAGCGCGAATGGCCTCTGCCGCACGGCGCGCTTCGGCGATCTTGCGGGCCTCTTCCGCCTTGGCGTCGCTCTCTGCCTGGGCCTGCGCCTGCCTGCGGGCTTCCTCTGCGCGGCGGGCGGCTTCGGCCTGGCGTTTTTTCTCGGCTTCCTGCTGCTCGCGCACCCGGCGCTGTTCTGCGGCCTCTTCCTCGATGGCGACAGCCAGGGCGTCTACCAGCTCGCTCAGTTTTGCCTCGTTCCGTTCCAGGTTGCGGGCTTCGCTGCGCTGCTTCTTCAGTTCGGCGTCGATGCGTTTCAAAACCGCCTGGCGCTCAGCCTGCTGGGTTTCCAGTTCGGCGCGGCGCTGCCGGGTCTCTTTGGCCAGACGCTGGAGCTCGGCTTCGTGGGCCTGCGCCTGCTTCTGCAGCGCGGTCAATTCATCCAGCGCCGCACGCACCGCCAGCAAGGCGTCTGCCTGGGCGCGCGCCACATATTCCAGATAGCCCAGTTCGCGCGCGATATCCTGCGGGTCTTCCCCGGAGAGCAGAGCCGCCCAGGGCGACAGCCCGCTTGCGTATTGCGCCCGCAGCTGGTCGCCCAGGTATTCCTGCCGTTTGCTCAACTCTGCGGATTGCTCGCCTATGCGGCGCTGCGTATCCTGCAGCTGTTGCCCGGCCTGTCCGGTATCGGACGCCAGGGTGTCCAGTTGCCGGTCAAGCTCGGAAATCGCCGTTTCCGACTTCTTGAGCATCACCGAGATATCACGGCGCGACGATTCGCTGCCGACAATCTGCTTTTCCAACCGCCCGATGCGTTCACGCAGGGCGGATTGATCACGCCGCGCCTCGGCCTGACGCTGCTGCAGCGCGCTTTCAGCGGCCCAGGAACCGCTGGAGGCAAACAACAGCGCCAGAAGAAACGCGGCATAGCGCATATGCCGGTCAGCCCTGCTTCGCCTTGCCCTGCGCCGCCACTGCCGCCATAGCGGCTTCGATTTCCGCGGGGTCGCCCAGGTAGTAGTCGCGGATGGGGCGCAGCTCTTCGTCCAGTTCGTAGACCAGGGGCTGGCCGGTGGGGATATTCAGGTGGACGATTTCGTCTTCGGGCATATCGGTCAGGTGTTTGATCAGAGCGCGCAGGCTGTTGCCATGCGCGGCGATCAGCAGGCGGCGGCCCGAACGGACGGCCGGAGCAATGGAGTCGTTCCAGAATGGCACAACGCGCGCCACGGTGTCCTTCAGGCATTCGGTAGCGGGCAACAGGGCCGGGTCCACCTTGGCGTAGCGGCGGTCAAAGCGCGGGTGGCGCTCGTCGTTGGTATCGAGCGGGTCGGGCGCGATGCCATAGGCCCGACGCCAGATCAGCACCTGCTCGTCACCAAATTTGGCGGCGGTTTCCGCCTTGTTCAGGCCCTGCAGCGCGCCATAGTGGCGTTCGTTCAGCCGCCAGCTCAGCCCGACGGGCGTATGCATGGCATCCATGGCATCCAGCGCAATCCATGTAGTGCGGATGGCGCGCTTCAGAACCGAACAAAAAACCAGGTCGAACTCAAACCCTTTTTCTTTGAGCAATTCGCCGGCCTTGCGTGCCTGCTCACGCCCGGTTTCCGTCAGATCGACGTCGGCCCAGCCTGTGAAACGATTTTCGCGGTTCCATTGGCTTTCGCCGTGGCGCATCAGGACGATTTTGTACATGGTAATTGTCACCTGAAAGTTAATAATCTCTGTCCATTTTATAATCGACTGATTCAGCCCATCACGCTATCGCATTTCCGGAACGAATCGTGGACTTTTTTTCTGACCAGACCAACCTTCTTCTCATCGTCGTTGCCATCACCGCAGCCGTCGCTCTGGCCCTGCCAAGCTTCCTGCAACGGGGCGCCAAACAGATCGGTGTGAACGACGCCATTAAACTCACCAACAACCAGGACGGCCTGTTCCTGGACATCCGCAGCCCGGAACATTTCAAGGCGGGCAGCATTCCGCAATCACGCAATGTGCCTGCTGCAGATATCGCCGGCAAAATGGGCAGCCTGCCCAAGGACAAACCCATTATTGTCGTCTGCGAACGTGGCCGTTCATCCGTAGGCGTGGTAAACACGCTCAAGAGCAATGGCTGCGAACATGTCTATTCTCTGCAAGGCGGCCTGGCCGCCTGGGTAGAAGCCGGCATGCCATTGGCCAAGAAACACTGAGCAAGGAACACCATGGTAAAAGTCTCCATGTACACCACTGCCGTGTGCCCGTTCTGCGTACGGGCCGAAATGCTGCTGAAGCAGCGCGGCGTGGCCGAAATCGAAAAAATCCGCATTGATCTCGACCCGGAGCAACGCGCCCTGATGATGGAACGCACGGGGCGGCGCACGGTTCCCCAGATTTACATCGGCGACACCCATGTGGGCGGCTACGATGATCTGGCGGCCCTGGATCGCGCCGGCAAGCTGCTGCCCCTGCTCGAGCAATAACATTCAACATTCGCGCGGTGGCCAGCCGGCTGCCGCACCAACCGACCCAACTTAGGAAAGATTCATGGCCGAGCAACCCAATAGCCAGGATACCCAGGCGCCCAGCTTCTCGATGCAGCGCACCTACCTCAAAGACCTTTCTCTGGAAATGCCCAACGCGCCGGAAATCCTTCTGGAGCAGCAAGGTCCGGCTGTCGAGGTTTCGCTGAACATCGGCGGCAAGCGCCTGGCCGAAACCCTGTTCGAGACCAGCGTGACCGTTACCGTCACCACCCGCATCAACGACAAGGTGCTGTACCTGGTCGAAGCCACTCAGGCGGGCATTTTCGAAGCCGCCAACATCCCGGCTGAGCAGCTCGACCCCCTGCTGGGCATTGTCTGCCCCACCATGCTGTACCCCTATCTGCGCGCTAACGTAGCCGATGCCATCACACGCACCTCGCTGCCCGCACTGCATCTGGCTGAAGTGAATTTCCAGACACTCTACGAGCAGCGTATCGCTGAATTAGCCAAGCAGCAGGAACAGCCGCAAGAGGCCGGTTCCGGCCTGTACGTGCCTCCCGGCGCCAAAACCAACTGACGCCCATGAGCGCCGCCACCTTGCCGACACGCGTTGCCGTACTGGGCGCCGGAAGCTGGGGTTCGGCGCTCGCCGCGCTGGCCGCTGAACAGACCGACACCCTGATCTGGGCCCGGCGTCCTGAAGCGGCCGCCGAAATCAACGAAAAGCGCAGCAACGCCCGTTATCTGCCTGATATCCCCCTGCCCGCTGCGCTGCGAGCCACCAGCGATTTCAACGCCGCCATCGACCACATATGCGCCGCGGAATCCGATGCGCTCATCATCCTCGGGGTGCCGGTGGCAGGCATGGCGGAAACCTGCCAGAAGCTGGCGCAAAGCCTGTCGGCCCGCGCCCACCCCACAGTGCATGTGGTGTGGACCTGCAAAGGCGTACAGCCCGATACCGGCCAACTGCCTCACGAAGTCGCCAGCGCTGCGCTGGCCGGCCTGCCTGGTATCGAACTGGGCGTGCTGTCCGGCCCGTCCTTCGCGCTGGAAGTCGCTCAGGGCCTGCCTGTGGCGCTCACCATTGCCAGCCGCGCGGCCACCACCGGCGACATCGTACTGGCCGCCCTGCACAGCCAGCGCTGCCGCGTTTACACCAGCCATGACATAACCGGCGTGGAAGTCGGCGGCGCCCTGAAAAACGTCATGGCCATCGCCTGCGGCATCTCAGATGGCCTGGGGCTGGGTTCCAACGCGCGCGCAGCGCTCATCACCCGCGGGCTGGCAGAAATCCAGCGCCTGGCCAGCGCGCTGGGCGGCGAGGCCGAAACCGTGCAGGGGCTGACCGGGCTGGGCGACCTTGTGCTCACCGCCACCGGGCCACTGTCGCGCAACCGTCAGGTGGGCCTGGCGATAGGGCAAGGCCGCACACTGGAAGACATTCTGGCAGGCGGCATGACTGCCGAAGGCGTGCGCTGCGCCCAGGCCGCACTGGCTCTGGGCAAACGTCAGGGCGTGGAACTGCCTATCACCGCCGCAGTCTGCCGCGTGCTGTTCGAGGGCCAGCCACCGCGCTGCGCCGTCGCCGCCCTGCTGTCGCGCGACTCACGCCCCGAATCACCCAACTCTTATCGCTGACCAGGATTTTTCATGATGCGCTTCTCTGGCATCCGCCGTCGCTTGAGCCTGTCCCTTATTGGGCTGGCTGCTTCGCTGCTGGCCGCCCCCGCGTGGACACAGGCCGCTGAATGGCCTGCCCGGCCAATCCACATGATTGTGCCTTTCCCACCGGGCTCATCCCC
>JAAZDZ010000569.1 GCA_012512545.1 Alcaligenaceae bacterium
AGCGTCACGCTCGACCAGCTGGGTCAAGCCAAGCGCATCGAAGTGGCCAAGGAAACCACCACCATCATCGATGGTAGCGGTGATGCCAAGTCCATCGAAGCTCGCGTTAAGCAAATCCGCGTTCAGATCGAAGAAGCCACTTCCGATTACGACCGCGAGAAGCTGCAAGAGCGTGTTGCCAAGCTGGCAGGCGGCGTAGCCGTTATCCGCGTCGGTGCTGCTACCGAAGTGGAAATGAAGGAAAAGAAGGCACGCGTTGAAGACGCTCTGCACGCAACCCGCGCTGCTGTGGAAGAAGGTATTGTTCCTGGCGGCGGCGTCGCTCTGATCCGCACCAAGAAGGCCGTTGCCGAACTCACCGGCGACAATGCCGACCAGGACGCAGGTATCAAGCTGATTCTGCGCGCCATCGAAGCTCCCCTGCGCACCATCGTCTCCAATGCTGGCGAAGAGCCCAGCGTGGTGGTCAACCGCGTGGCGGAAGGCGAAGGCAACTTCGGCTACAACGCTTCCACCGACGAATACGGCGATCTCGTTGATCAAGGCGTGCTGGACCCCACCAAGGTGACCCGCACTGCCCTGCAAAACGCCGCTTCCGTGGCCAGCCTGCTGCTGACCACTGAAGTCGCCGTGGCTGAAATCGTGGAAGACAAGCCCGCACCCGCAATGCCCGACATGGGCGGCATGGGTGGAATGGGCGGCATGGGCGGCTTCTAAGCCGGCTATCAGCCTGTCCTCTACTCGCCAGATTCCACTCTGGCACTCAGGGCGATGCGTGCAAGCGTCGCCCTTTAAAACCCGGGCAGCCCTGCGCTACCCGGGTTTTTTGCCGTCAGGCCATAGCATGGCATAATCGGCAGCACCTTTTTCCCCGCCCCGTTGCCCCTATGAAATTCAAAGAAAAACTCAATGCCGCCTGGGCCCGTTCCGCCTCCATGCTGATGGTAGGGCTGGACCCCGACCCCGCGCGCTTCCCTGCAGACCTGCAGGGCCGCCCAGATTCCGTATTCGAGTTCTGTCGGGAAATCGTCGATGCCACCGCCCCCTATGTCTGTGGCTTCAAGCCGCAAATCGCCTATTTCTCGGCATTAGGAGCCGAAGAGCATCTGGAGGCCCTGTGCCGCCATATCCGCGAATACCATCCAGGGCTTCCTTTGGTTCTGGACGCCAAGCGTGGAGACATTGGCTCTACAGCTGAACAATATGCCTGGGAAGCCTACGAACGTTACGGTGCCGATGCCGTCACCGTAAACCCATACATGGGCCACGACAGCGTCACTCCCTATCTGGAATGGAAAGACCGGGGCATCATTGTGTTGTGCCGCACGTCCAACCCGGGCGGCTCCGATCTGCAATTCATTGAAGACCGCGATGGCACACCGCTATACCTGAGAGTGGCTTCCATGGTGGCGGAAAAATGGGATACCAACGGCCAGTGCGGGCTGGTGGTCGGTGCGACTTTCCCTCAGGAAATCGCCAAGGTAAGGGCGCGGGTGGGCGACATGCCCTTGCTGATTCCCGGTATTGGCGCTCAGGGCGGCAGTATCCCCGATACCGTGCAAGCCGGGCGCGACAGCCGCGCCACCGGCATGATGATCAATTCTTCACGCGCCATTCTGTATGCTGACAGCAGCGAAAACTGGCGCGAGGCCGCGGCCACAGCCGCCCGTGAAACCCGCGATGCCATCAACGCCGTTGCGTAGTCAGTATCAAACGGCTTCTATCGCTTCTGTTTCAGGAAACAGAGCCCGGCCGCGCTCAAACACCGCGCGGCACTCTTGCACCATGCGTTCGATGAGTTCCTGGCAGGTGGGGATGTCGTCAATCAGACCTACGCATTGCCCCGCTGCGATCACCGCATCGTCAAAACGCCCCGTTTCCAACGCAGCCTTGCCGCGTGCGCCCGTCACCAGATGGCGTAAATCCTCGAACTGACAGCCGCCTTCCCGCTGTTCAAGCGCGACGACTTCCTGGGTGATGGGGTTGCGCAAGGCGCGTACCGTGTTCCTCAGGCTGCGCATCACCAGTTGCGTATCGGTTTCCCCTGCACGCAGCAAAGCCTGCTTGATTTCATCGTGAATGGGGGCTTCTGCCGTGGCAAGGAAACGGGTGCCCATATTG
>JAAZDZ010000570.1 GCA_012512545.1 Alcaligenaceae bacterium
ATCGCAGGTTACATTCGTCATTGGGCTATATCAGCCCAATGGAATACGAAAAACGCTGGCACGCGAGTCAATATAAAATCGCTGCCTGACCCCGGGCTAAGGACTACGAAAAACAGGGGCAATATCAATCATCATCTCGGCAAAATGGCGTACTTCTTGGCTTTCCGCTTTATCCAGCGCTAACTGGCTGCCCTCGATCTCTGCATAGCTGCCTTGTATGGCGTTTTCCATAAAGCGACGGTCTTGCTGATTCAGCTGTGACTCTGGCTGCCCCTGGTTGTTCGCGGCTGCTGGCGACTGGGCGCGTGAGTCTGTGGCATGAGCCGCCGCCCCGGTCTGGGGCGCTGTTGCGGGATTCATTCCTTGTGTGGTTTGGGCGTGTGCACCAAATCCGGCCATCGCGATACCCATTGCCAGGGCGATGGCGCTGCGGGGTGTCTTCATAAGGCCTCCTTGAAATAAACGATGCGCCCAATGGCGCTGCGCTTCGTCTACTGCAAGGCGCGTACCTGGACGGCTTCCGTATCGTTAGCCGTCGCAGCCGACGACCAGAATCTGCTGCCTGGGATACTTGGCGACGTTGGGATGCGCCAGGATGTCCAGCAGCCCACCAGTGCTCTAGATATCTAACACAATCTTCCCAAAGTGCTGGCCGCTGGCCTGGTACTGGAAAGCTTCCACCATGTCCTCCATGGCGAAGTGTTTATCAATGATGGGGCGCAGGCCATTAGCTTCAATGGCTCGAACGAAATTTTCCTGATGGCGGCGGCTGCCGACAATGAATGCCTTCAGATTCACCTGGCGGGCCAACGCAGGCCCCAGGGGCAGTTCGCTATTCATGCCGCTTAGCACACCAATCACCGCGATATGGCCACCCACTCGCGTTGCGGCCATGGACTGGGCTAGCGTGGAAGGTCCACCCACCTCGATGACGTGGTCGACACCTCGGCCTTCTGTAAGGCGCAGGACCGTTTCACCCCAGGTTGGATCTTCACGATAATTAATGACATCATCGGCCCCCAGCGCTTTCAGCCTGGCCATTTTTTCTTCGCTTGACGTAGTGGCGATCACGCGGGCACCAGCGATTTTGGCAAGCTGCAATGCGAAGATGGACACCCCTCCCGAGCCTTGAACCAATACGGTCTGACCCGGGCTGAGGTGTGCGTTTTCAAACAATGCACGCCAGGCAGTGAGCCCGGCCGTCGTCAGCGTGGCGGCTTCTGCGTGGCTGTATCCCTTGGGAGCCAGAGTGAATGCGGTTGCAGGCATGGTCACCTGTTCGCGAGCATAACCGTCAATGCCATCACCGGGCACTCGCCCGAAACCGGCGGCGCTGGGTTCACCGGACAGCCAATCCGGGAAGAAGGTACTGACAACGTGATCGCCTGCCGCGAACTCTTCCACACCCGCCCCGACAGCTATGACTTCGCCTGCGCCGTCCGACATGGGGATGCGACGTTCTGCAGGCGCCATCGCGCCGCTGACTACCCCCAAATCGTGATAGTTCAGGGAACTGGCACGCAGCCGGACAGTGATCTCGCCGGCCTGAGGGTCCCTGGGCTGGGTTGTTCCTGCAGAAACCGTGTCAAAGCCACCCCCGGCTTCGATAAACATGGTCTTGATGCTCATATTTTCTCCGAATCCTTGCCACTGCAAATTGTGGTCACCTCTTCACAGTATCATCATTCCTTTGGGATTGAGTACACCCCCCCAATCCCTGTCCGGGTCTTGCTCTGACTCGATTCAGTCGAGCTGCGCCAGTGCCCATGCGATGTGTTCACGCACCAGGGCGCTGGGGTGATCAGCCCGGCTCAGTAATGCAGCCCGTATTTCCTCCGCACGCACAGGGTCGGCTACACGCAACGCATTACCAAGCGCCACAGCGACGTTGCGCAACCATCGTTCATGGTTAATCCGCCGGACCGGCCCGCCTTCTGTCTTTTTCAGAAAGGTGGGCTCGTCCCACGCAAAGAGTGCCATAAGCTGCTGGCCAACCAGAGGCGAACGCTCGTCGAAATCGGGTAGCTCAGTGGTCTGTGCGTACTTGTTCCAGGGGCAGATCAGCTGGCAATCATCGCAGCCATAGACATGGTTGCCCATCAGCGGGCGAAATTCCTCGGGAATGGGGCCTTGATTCTCTATGGTGAGGTAGGAAATACAGCGCCGTGCATCGACCACGCCAGGCGCCACAATGGCGCCCGTCGGACAGACGTCGATACAGGCGCTGCAGGTGCCGCAATGCGCGCTGACCGGCTCCGTCGGTTCAAGCGCAAAATCCACAAAGATTTCACCCAGAAAAAACATCGACCCGGCGTCGCGCGACAGCACCAGGGAATGCTTCCCCCGCCACCCCTGGCCGCTGCGAACAGCCAGCTCTTTTTCCAGTACCGGTGCCGAATCGGAAAAAACACGATGGCCGAATGGGCCGACCAGTGTCGCGATGCGGTCACATAGTTTTCGTAGACGCCCACGCACCACTTTGTGATAGTCACGCCCCCGCGCATAAAGCGACACCACGCCCTCATCGGCATTCTGCAGTCTGGAAAGCTCTCGGTGCTGCCAGTCGGGCACGGTGGAGTTGCGCGGCAGATAGGGCATGCGCACCGTTATCACACTGAGCGTGCCCGGGACCAATTCGGCAGGACGCGCACGCTTCAGGCCATGGCGCTCCATGTAATGCATGTTGCCGTGATGGCCCTTGGCCAGCCATTCCAGCAAATGCGGTTCAGCTGAAGCCAGGTCAATTCCTGAAACTCCTACCTGAGAAAACCCCAGGTCGCGCGCCCACGCCCGTATCTGCTCAAGCCACTGAGGGCCAGCGACAATTTTCGGTGAAAGTGTTGCCATGCTATTGCAAGCGCTGTGTGAGTCGGCCATTCTTCTATGATATGACAGACAAGCCCGCACGTTCGCTCAAGCGCTGTACCTCTGGATGAATGGCGAATTCGTCGGCATATGGAGTGTGCGTCCCGCGTCAATAAAGACGATGCTTTCCGTATTTCCATCGCCGGTGCCCAGGAGAAAACCGCACTGCTGTGGCTGAACAACCAATGGCACTTGCCTCATGGTTCCACGCCTACCCTCTCCAGGTGGCGTTTTGCCTTGGGTATTCCGGGTCTCCTTGTGATTGAAGCCAGCGGCGCGCAGCATTCCTGTTCGCTAGATAAAGGCCATTGCTGGCCTTTTTTAGCAAGAGAGGAATCGCACATGCCAAGCCGACCATCCTCTCTAAATTGGTTTATGGTTACTTAATGGGAAATGTCAAAACTTTCCCAATGCGGGTGATCAAAATACGACCCATAACCATTCAGCGCCTGAGCCATCTTTATCAAACCCTGTTCCGGCTGTTCGCCCGAAACCTTTCCCTCAATGACTTCAACACCCTGAATTATATTGCCCAGCAAGATATGAAGTTGGGCATCGGCTTCAGGCTCCAGATCGCAATTCTCTACGATGTAAGTGAATTGCGTCATGATTTCTCCAGACATCTTTTTGTAATCGTCCGCCTTCATAGTATTTGCATGAACGCTGTCCAGACCTGTTGAGACGATCTGATGCAGGGCACCCATACCCTGGCGCAGCGCTGCATCCGTTTCCCATTTCTTTCCTTGATTGAGTTCCATGGTGCCGTGTACTTCGTGATCATGGCTGTCACTTTCTCTGCCCAATAGAATTTTATTTTTAATTCAAAGCCATTTATTGATCGACAGCGCGAATGCGAATAGACCGCATTACCGTTAAGCACACTGATTATCCAAAACTTGTCGCTCGTCAATTATTGAAAACGCTTCACCCCTTACGATAAACTCATCCGATCAACGTCAAGTGAAAAATAATGAGCAAAGCCGTTTTCAATATGAAACCTTTTACTGTTCCTTCGTGTTTGAAGAATTAAAAAGGAAAACACGTGCATAAAATGAAGCGAACATTCTGGCTGATACTAATCGTGCTCACCAGTTCCTGGCTGATTGCCGAGCCCGCTCTGCTGAATACCTCCGGTTTTTTCCCCTGGCGCAATTTGATGGTTCAGTTGACTGGAGTGCTCGCCATGGGCTGCATGAGCATTGCCATGGTGCTGGCGCTTCGCCCCCGTTGGCTCGAGGATCAGCTGAATGGACTCGACAAAATGTATCGTTTGCACAAGTGGCTGGGTATCGGCGGCCTGGTGCTGGCCATTACGCACTGGCTGACTTCAAAGGCGCCAAAATGGTCGGTCGGCTGGGGGTGGCTTGATGCCCCCAAAAAAACACCGCCGGTTTTCGCTTCTGCAGTGGAAGAACTCTTATTCAGCTATCGCGGTACGGCTGAACTCATCGGTGAATGGGCTTTCTATGCCGTGGTGATACTCATCGTCCTGGCTCTGATCCACCGTTTTCCCTACCATCTTTTCTACAAAACACACCGTCTGTTGGCCATCGCCTATCTGGTGCTGGTGGCGCATAGCGTGCTGTTAATCAAATTCAACTACTGGAGCTTGCCCGTCGGATGGCTGACCGCCTTGCTCATGGTGGCTGGCACGTGGGCGGCTGTAGTGGTGCTGCTGCGCCGGGTGGGCACCCGTCGGCAGGTACCCGGACAGATTGCAGGCATACGCTATTTCCCGGGCGTAAAGACCCTGGAAGTAAAAGCCTGCGTGACGGAATGGCCCGGCCATGAACCTGGGCAGTTCGCCTTTGTTACCACAGACAGCCGCGAAGGTTTTCACCCCTACACCATCGCGTCCGACTGGCGTGTTGCTGACCCCTGCATTACCTTTGCGGTCAAGGAACTGGGCGACCACACCAGCACCCTGCGTGAACGTTTGAAGGTGGGCCAGCCGGTCTCCGTCGAAGGGCCGTATGGCCGCTTTACGTTCGACGACACGCGTCCGCGACAGATCTGGATAGGCGGCGGCATTGGCGTGACACCCTTCATCGCCCGCAGCAAGTATCTCGCAACGCATGCGAACACAGGCAAGCAGGTGGATTTCTTCCACAGTACCGGCGAAGTCGACGAACAGGCTTTAGCCCTGATCGCAGAAAACGCAAGCCATACGGATATCCGTCTTCATGTGTTGATTGACGCTCGCGACGGTTACCTTACGGGTGAACGGATCCGGGCTACGGTTCCTGACTGGCGTGATGCCAGTATCTGGTTCTGTGGGCCGTCAAGCTTTGGCGAAGCGCTGCGGCGCGATTTTGCTGCCCAGGGCTTCCCGGTTGAACGACACTTCCACCAAGAACTGTTCAATATGCGGTAGCAGTATCAATCATCGTTACAAGAGACCCGACATGAACCATGAGTCAACTCCCCAAGCCTCAGAGATTGATCACGCCCCTATTCCGGCCCTATGCGTTGCCCGCGTCCCCATCTTCAATCACTTGCCGTCTGAAGCGCTTTCAATCATTGCAGACAAAGCCGTCATGCGCCCTTATAAGCGCGGTGAGTTTATTCACCGGGGCGGCGATGCCTCTGACAAACTTTTCATTGTTCACAAAGGCAAGGTCAAGGTATACCGGCTCTCTGATACGGGCAAAGAACAGCTGGTGCGCATTCTGAAGCCGGGTGATTTCGCGGGCGAACTGGCGTTGTTTTCTGCCACCGCCCATGATTCCTGGGCTGAGACCATGGAAGCATCGGAGGTCTGTACGATTCATCAGGCCGATGTGCGGGAACTGCTGCTCCAGTACCCCGACATCAGCCTGCATGTGCTGTCGGAGTTTTCGCGCCGCCTGAGCGCTAGCGAAAAGCAAACGGCCACCATCGCCACCACCTCGATCAACGCACGTCTGGCCCGATACTTGGCCGACCAGGCAGAGCACGAAGGCTCCTTCTGTTTCGGCCTGCCGATGAGCCGCAGAGACCTGGCCTCGTTCATGGGTACAACGCCTGAAACCGTCAGCCGAAAATTCGGAGAATTTGAAGAGGCCGGGTGGATTGCGCAGACGGGGCAGCGAAAAATCGCCATCCTGGATCTTGATGCGCTCTTGCTTATTGAGTGATGCTCAGGGAAAAGCCAGGAAACGACTCAAACGGCTGATCCCGCCACCACTCGTCATGCTCCTTGCCGGGCTGCCCGGCGTTTGGCGAAGTGTGCCGCAACGTTTTCGTTGGACACTGCAGGCGCGTATCGTTCAGGGCTTCTTGCACGTTGGCACGAAACCAGGCGTCATGAGCAGCCGGTTCAACAGCGAGAGTGAAATCAGGGCTTTGTGCTTTGGTTAACACCTTGGCGGGGGAACAAGGATCGTAAAGCGCCTGTGCCCTGCCCCTGTTCATGCACTATGATTTGGTCGGCCCGAAATGACTCCGCAACAAGCTGGCCCTCCACAGTATGCTCACTTCATTCTCGCCCTATCGCCGCAGCCTGCTCGGCTTGATAGCCGGCGCCTGCCTCCCCTCTGTTTACGCGGCCTCTGCTCCAGTTTTCAGCGTGCAGACCGAACCCTCATTGGCGCATTGCATCGCCCTGCTGCATGGCGCTTTGAAGGCCGCCGGGTTTCCAGCTGCGCTGGTCAATGCGCCACACACTTCTGAAGCGCGCAATCTTCACGAAACAACGGCCGGGCGTATCCACGTCAATCTCCTTCCTGCTTCTCCCACTCGACTGGACATGGTGCGACGGGGAGATTTGAGAATGATTCCGGTACCTCTTGAGCGCGGCCTGCTGGGGTGGCGCACATCGTTTGTTCTGGACAGCCAGGAAAAGGCTTTACGCCATATCCGGGATCTCGACGACCTGCGGAGATTGACGATCGGTCAGGGCGCAGGCTGGTGGGATGCAGAGGTCTACCGTGCTGCCGGCATCACTACGCGCGAGGTTCAGGCTTGGCGCAACGGCGAATTTGTAGAACAGATGAAGACAGGAATAATTGACCTGTTTCCATTGGGGCTGGAAGAATCTCTGAGTTATTTCTTGCCGCATTTTCGGCAGCATCACCAACAGCTGAGACTGGAAACGTCGTTATTGCTCCGTTACCCCTGGTATCGCTTCGTCTGGGTGTCGCCCCACCCCAGCGCTGATGAGCTGTATGAAGCCCTGCAACACGGCTTCGACATTATTTGCGCCAACGGCGAATTCGAGTCGATCTGGAACCAGATGCGCCTGCTGCCCCCCGCCGACTCATGGGAAAAGCGCACTGTCATTGACCTGGACAACCCTTTTTACGGGCCCGACATTGTGCCGCAGCGTTACCGCCACTTGCTGCTCAAGAAAACAACATCGTGATGCCTTCCCGCAAACTTTACACACGCTTCTTGCAGCTGCTGTTGCCATTGCTGGCGCTGGCCTACATCCTGGCCGCCTTCATAACAGCAGCGCTTTACTATCAGAATCAGATCACAGAAGCCGATAACCAACGCAATAAAACTCTGGACACATTCGCTCATGTCCTGATCAAACCCTTATGGGATTGCAACAGTCTGACCGCCAGCGGCATCATTCACGCCATGATTCTGCAACCTGAAGTATTGGGGGTGAGTGCGCTGGATCAATGCACGCAGCAACCGATACAAGTTGGCGTCGCGCCTGAACCTGGTGACAAAAACACATTGTCAACCACACTGCAATATACCGACGAAGCAGGCCGGGTTCACGCCTTGGGTGAGTTGCGTATCGCATTTCATTCCATTTCAATTTTTACCGCTGCTTCCCGAAGCCTTGTGCCGCAGCTGGCCGTCTTTTTATCAATGCTGGCAGCGGTACTGGCCAGCGTGCTCTGGACCGTCAACCGAACTATCGGCTCCCCTCTTGCAACGCTGCGCCAAGCCATGCGCGAACACCGGCCTCTGACCCCCATTCCTGACGACTGGACCGAAGAATTGATGGAGGTCACCCAAACCTACAACACTCAGCTGCAGGATCTGCACCGCCAGGCGAGGCACGACCCGTTGACCGGGCTGGCCAACCGCCTGCTGCTGGAAGAGCATCTGAATCGCACTATCGTTCAAGTCGAACGCACGGGTTCTCAAGGCCATGTACTTCTGCTTGATCTGGACAAATTCAAACCGATCAATGACTCGTTGGGGCACGCCGCCGGAGATGAGGTGCTGCGAACGGTTGCCCAACGCCTGCTGGCCTGTGTACGCAGCACCGACATCGTTGCCAGGTTGGGAGGCGACGAATTCGTCATAGTCACCAGTGATATCCCGTCATATCCCGAGCCTGACAACATCGACGCGCTGGTGCAACGCATTGAGCAGGCCATGAGTGAAACACTTAACTGGCACGGAAACACGATAGAGATTTCCTGCAGTATCGGATGGACCCGGTTTAGGCGGGAGGGCAACACCCCCGCCGCCTTGCTCGCGCAGGCAGATGCTGAAATGTATCAGGTAAAAAAGTCACTGTTGCGTGACAGGTGACGTCATGGGTATCAATGCCTGGGCGATACGCCGGCCTGCAATTCTCACCACATCAAATCGTCCGGAATCTTGTATTCCGCATACGGGTCATCTTCAGCAGGCTGTAATTCGGTTTTCTTGACCCGCACAACGATAGCGGGGTCGCGTTCGGCGATTTTATCGGCAACGGCTCTGGGAACCAGTTCGGCAGTATCCGCCGGTTTGACGATGACCAGCTGCCCGGCCGCCAGCTGGTCTCTTACTGCTGCCGACACATAAATGCGTTCGATCTTGCCGCCGTAGGTGTAGTTGTACGCAATATCACCGCTGCCCCTTTCCTGACGGCTTTGCTGAATCATTTGCTGAATCTGCGCCTGAATGGCTTTCTTCCGGGCTTCGGCATCGCGCTGTGCATTAAGCTCGCGCACCGTTTCACGTTGCTTCTGCTGTGCCTCAAGCGCAGCCTGACGAGATTCGTCCAATTCCTGTACGCCTGTGCGGCGTTGTATTTTCTTCTGCCGGCTCTTGTCCTGGTTGGCTCGTTTGATCTTTTTCTGATCGACCAACTTTGCCTTCAAGAGCTGCTCTTGCAACGAAACCATCTGAATTGTCCTGAAAAACCATATCTGTGAATCAGCGCGTCGGCGGTGAGTCAGCGCCTGGCACCAAACAACGAACTGCCGATCTTTACGAGGTCATTCAGACCGAGTTGACCGTCACCGTCCTGATCCAGCAGATTACCTATCAAACCACCCACTGCGCCACCCTGCTGCTGTGCCTGATGGCGCTCCTGGTTCAGTGTACG
>JAAZDZ010000571.1 GCA_012512545.1 Alcaligenaceae bacterium
GAATACGCCAACATGATTCTGCTGTCGGCCATGGCATCCATCATGTTCCTGGGTGGCTGGGCGCCGCCCATTGATGTCGCGCCGCTGACCTGGATTCCCGGTTGGCTGTGGCTGGGCATCAAGACTTTCTGCGTTGTGTCGATGTTTATCTGGTTCCGCGCCACATTCCCACGCTACCGCTATGACCAGATCATGCGCCTGGGCTGGAAGGTATTCATTCCGCTCACGGGCATCTGGCTGGTGGTTCTGGCGATCTGGATGCAAACGCCCTGGAACATCTGGCAATAAGGAATCGGGAGCCAATTATGGAAGCTATCAAGGATTTCTTCGGCAGCCTGATGCTGACCGAAATGCTGAAAGGCATGCGCCTGACAGGGAAGTATTTCTTCAAGCGCAAGGTCACGCTGCGGTATCCGCACGAAAAAACACCGACCTCGCCCCGGTTCCGTGGCCTGCATGCGCTGCGTCGCTACGATAACGGCGAAGAACGCTGCATTGCCTGCAAACTGTGCGAAGCCGTTTGCCCGGCGCTGGCGATTTCTATCGAATCAGCGGAACGCGAGGACGGCACACGCCGCACCACGCGCTACGACATCGACCTCACAAAATGCATTTTCTGTGGGTTCTGTGAAGAAAGCTGTCCCGTGGACTCCATCGTGGAAACTCACATCCACGAATATCACGGAGAAAAACGCGGCGACCTCTACTTCACCAAAGACATGTTGCTGGCCGTTGGCGACCGCTACGAGTCTGAAATCGCCGCGCGTCGCGCAGCGGATGCCCCTTATCGTTGAAGCCGGGACCTGAAACTCATGAATTTTGTCACTGTCCTGTTTTATATACTCGCCATCGTGCTCGTCGTTGCGGCAGCGCGAGTGGTGACTGCGCGCAGCCCCGTTACCGCGGTGCTGCACCTGATTCTCACCTTTTTCACCGCCTCCATGCTGTGGATGCTGCTGGGTGCAGAATTCCTCTCGCTGCTGCTGGTCATCGTCTATGTGGGCGCCGTGCTGGTCATGTTCCTGTTCGTCGTCATGATGCTCGATGTTCGCATGGAAGACCTGCGCGCCGGTTTCAAGGCGTACTTGCCTCTGGGGCTGGTCATCGCGGCCATCATGGTGCTTGAAATGGCGTTCGTGCTGGGCACCACCTGGAGCGCCGCCGGCCCTCAGGCAGCGCGCCCTGACGATTACAACAACACGCTCGCGCTGGGCCAGGCCATGTATACCGACTACATCTTCGCGGTGCAGATCGGCGGCGTGATTCTGCTGGTGGGCATGGTGGCAGCCATCGCGCTCACTCTGCGCAAACGTACCGACGTCAAGCGCACCGACCCAAGCAAACAGGTGCGGGTGCGGGCCAGGGATCGCGTGCGCATGGCCAACATCCAGGTGCCCAAGGATTCCGGTCCGGCAGGCCAAAGCGCCCAAGGGGAAGCAAAATGACATTGACTCTCGCTCATTTCCTGATATTGGCGGCGATACTTTTCACCATCGGTATCTTTGGTTTCTTTCTGAACCGTCGCAATCTGATCATTCTGTTGATGTCCATCGAACTCATGTTGCTGTCTGCCAACATCAATCTGGTGGCATTCTCCACATGGTTCGGTGATACCGCTGGTCAGGTGTTTGTCTTCTTCGTGCTGACCGTGGCCGCCGCCGAGGCTGCCATTGGTCTGGCAATTCTGGTGCTGCTGTTCCGCAACATGAATACGATCAACGTCGAAGAACTGGATCAGCTCAAGGGTTGATGGGGTCGCGCAAAAATGAATTCACCAAGTTTTTACCTGTTGATCGCGCTGGCGCCCTTGTTGGGAGCTTTGCTGACTGGTCTGTTTGGAACGGGCTTTCTGGGGCGCTCTGTGTCGCGCCGCGGCTCGCATATCATTACCATCGCCCTGGTGGCGCTGTCTTTCGTCGGGTCGGTCATCACGCTGTTCCAGACGGTGGGCGGTCACACCTACGATGGTGTGCTGTACACCTGGACAGTCATCGGCACCACGCCGCTGCAGCTGGGTTTCCTGATTGACAACCTTTCGGCCCTGATGATGGTCGTGGTGACCGGCGTGTCGCTGATGGTGCACATCTACACCATTGGCTACATGGCCGACGATCCCGGCTACCAGCGCTTTTTCTCGTACATCTCGCTGTTCACCTTCTCCATGCTGATGCTGGTCATGGCCAACAACATGGTGCAGCTGTTCTTCGGCTGGGAAGCCGTTGGCCTGGTGTCCTATCTGCTGATCGGCTTCTGGTATACCAAGCCTACGGCTGTATTCGCCAACATGAAGGCGTTTCTGATCAACCGCGTGGGCGACTTCGGCTTTCTGCTGGGCATCGGCCTGCTGTTCGCCTGGACCGGCAGCGTGCACTACGGCGAAGTCTTCGCCCGCAGCCAGGAACTGGCCAATATGCCGTTCCCCGGCACGGATTGGAAACTGCTCACCGTGGCCTGCATCTGCCTGTTCGTAGGCGCCATGGGTAAATCGGCTCAGGTGCCGCTGCATACCTGGCTGCCC
>JAAZDZ010000572.1 GCA_012512545.1 Alcaligenaceae bacterium
CCCATTGACCGCCGCCTACCCAGGTGCGCCAGGCCAGCCACAGTTTGCGGATTGGCGTGAGCGAAATACGCTGATCCAGCACATGCCAGCCATCGCGTTCAATTTCATCCAGCAAGGTCGCGTAAATAGCCGCCATCATCAGGCCGGGCCGTTGTGCACGGCGCTGCTCATTTGGCAGGGCCTGCATGGCCGCACGGTAATAGTCGCGAGCACGGTTTGTCTGAAACCGCATCAGTTCGACAAAGCGGTCTGAATGCATGCCATTCATGATTTCGGTGGGTTTGACGCCGAAACGTTCCAGGTCTTCCTGGGGCAGATAAATGCGGCCCCGCCGGGCATCGTCGCCCACATCGCGGATGATGTTGGTCAGTTGGAAGGCAGTGCCCAGCTTGCGGGCGTAATCCAGCGTTTCGGGCGTGATCTGCCCAAAGATGCCCGCCGACATTTCGCCCACCACACCGGCGGCATGCCAGCAGTATTTATCCAGCGCCTTCCAGTCGGGGTAGCGCAGTTGATCAAGGTCCATTTCCATGCCTTCGAGCACCGCATACAGCTGCCTGTCCTGAATGCCGAAGGAATCGACATGGGGTGCCAGCGCCTTCATGACAGGGTGTTCGGCCTGGCCGCGGAACAAGGCATCGACCTGGGTGCGCCACCAGGCCAGTTTCATGCGGGCGACGGAAGATTCTGTGCATTCATCCACGACGTCATCGACTTCGCGGCAGAAGGCATAGAGCGCGGTGATGGCGCGGCGCCGTTCCGGTGGCAGGAACAGAAAAGCGTAGTAGAAGCTGGAGCCGCTGCGCGCGGCTTTTTCTTGGCAGTATTGGTCTGGAGTCATTTATTTGAAAAGGGCTCTCAACGCCATGCGCGGCCAATCAATGGTACGCAGAACGGGACGTCGCTGGAATACGTCATAGTGTAATAGTTCCAAACGCTCAAGGATAAGCAGCCCGCCTTGCACAACCAGGCGCAGTTCCAGACCTGCGCGCCACGGCAGGCGGCGGGTCAGGGGCTGACCTTGCAGCAGAAGCGCGCGCGCCTGTGAAACCTGTTCCCGCATCAGGGCTTGCCAGGCTTGCGCGCTGACAGCGTCGTCGCCCTCTGCCAGCAGGCGGCCCGCTTCGGCGCTGCGGCCTATCCAGTCTTGCGGGACGCCATGGCGCGCGCGTTTGTCGCCCGGCAGATACACCCGGCCTTTGCGCCAGTCCAGTGCTACGTCCTGCCAGAAGTTGGTCAATTGCAGGCCGGTGCAGATGGCGTCCGACAACGCCAGGTTCTCTTCGTTGTGGCGTTCGTACAAGTGCAACAGCAGGCGGCCCACCGGGTCGGCTGAACGGCGGCAGTAATCAAAGAGTTCCTCGTCGTTTTCATAGCGCTGCTTGACCACATCCTGCTCGAACGCCGACAGCAGGTCGCGAAACAACGAGGAAGGCAGGGCGTGGCGGGCCATGGTCGCGCCCAGCGGCACGAAAATCCGCGGGCGCGGCAGGGGCAGGTCGTTGGGGGAACAGCCCTCCAGCACATCCAGCCCGCGGCGGAATTCTGCCAGCTCGGCCAGCCGCTCTTCGGGCGTGGCGTCGCCTTCATCCGCGATATCGTCTGCCGTGCGGGCAAAGTAATAGATGTCACGCACGGCGGCGCGCAGCGCCCGGGGCAGCAGCAGGGAAGCAACAGGAAAGTTTTCGTAGTGATCAACGGCCATGGCGGGCAAAGTATAAGCTGTCTCGACGTCTGCTTTATTTATGATGGGGGCGCTTAGCGAATACGCCGCAAGTGGTTTAGACTTCGCCATGGTAACTTTCAGCAAAGTTCGAGGAGACGCATGCCCCGCCCCATAACGGCCACGATTTCCGTACCGGCCATGCAACATAATCTTCAGCAGGTTGTCGCCAGCCTGAATACGGATGCGATTTCGGCGGGCCGCGCTGCCCCCAAAGTGTGGGCCGTCATCAAGGCGGGCGCCTACGGCCATGGCCTGGCGCAGGGCCTGGCGGGTTTCGCCGCTGCTGACGGCCTCGCCATGCTGGATCTCAGCGAAGCGCAGGCTTGCAGGGAAGCAGGCTGGCAAGGCCCGCTGATGCTGCTGGAAGGTTTCTTTGAGTTTGAAGATATATCTATTGTAGATACTAATCGGCTGACAGTCAGCGTTCATGGCGAAGAGCAGCTGCGCATGCTTGAACAGGCCCGCCCCGCCAGCCCGATTCATGTCAACCTGAAAATCAATGGCGGCATGCATCGCCTCGGGTTTGAACCGCAGGCCGCCAGCCAGGCATGGCGGCGGCTGCAGGCCCTGCAAGAAAAAGGGGTGGTAGGCGAATTGGGCACCATGATGCATTTTTCCCGCGCCGATGACGACCCGCTTGTCACCCGCGGACAGCTCGATTCTTTTCTGGCGCTGACGTCCGGCATGTCCGGCCCGGTAAGCGTGTGCAATTCTGCCGCCACCCTGACAGCCGGGCTGTGGACACAACTTCCTGAAGCGCGCCCGCAGTGGGTGAGGCCGGGCATCTGCCTGTACGGGTCATCCCCCTTTGCCCATCGCAGCGCCGCCGAACTGGGCCTGCGCCCCGCCATGACCCTGGAAGCCCGCATTATCGGTGTGCAGAACTGCCAGCCCGGCAGCAGCGTGGGTTATGGTCATATGTTTACGGCTGCTCAACCCACGCGCGTGGGTATTGTCGCTTGCGGCTATGCCGATGGTTACCCACGCCATGCGGGCACCGGCACGCCTGTGACGGTCGCCGGGCAGCCCAGCCGTCTGCTGGGGCGGGTTTCCATGGACATGCTGGCCGTCGATCTCACCCATATCGCAGCGGCAGGCGTGGGTTCGCCTGTGGTGCTGTGGGGCGAGGGCGGGCCGTCGGTGGATGAGGTGGCCGAGGCCGCAGGCACTGTGGGTTACGAGTTGCTGTGTGCATTGGCGCCGCGTGTGCCGCGCCGCATCTTGCCCGGTCAGGGCTCTGTTCAGAACTCAGGAGAGCATGAATGAAGAACAAGTGTGTGTTGGTGACGGGCGCCACAAAAGGCATTGGATGGGCGATCAGCCAGCGGCTGGCCGACCTCGGCTGCCATGTGGTGGGCTTGGCGCGTCACACGCAGGACATCGACTTTCCGGGGTATCTGTATGCCTGCGACCTGGCCAATGCCGGGGAAACCGAAGAAGTGTTGCGCGTCATCCGGGAAAAATACCCGGTGGATGGCATTGTCAACAATGTGGGTGCGCTGGATCACGCGCCACTGGGAGAAATCGAACTGGCCCAGTTGTACGAATCCTTTGACATCAACGTGAGAGTGGCCGTGCAGGTGACCCAGGCTTTTGTGGCGGCCATGAAGTCGCGCCGCGCGGGCCGTGTGGTGAACGTCTGTGGCCATCTCAGCCAGGGCGCTTCCGGCCATACCAGCTATGCAGCGGCCAAGCAGGGCCTGATCGCCTGTACACGTACCTGGGCGCTGGAACTCGCGCCCTATGACATTACCGTGAATGCGGTCTCGCCCGGGCCGGTGGAAACCGAGCCGTTTCGCGCTGCACACCCGGCGGGCAGCGAACAGGAGCAGCATGTGCTGGCCAATGTGCCCATGGGCCGCTTCGCCCGCCCCGATGAAATCGCCGCTGCGGTGATTTTCCTGCTGGGCGAACAGGCGGGTTTCATCACTGGCCAGGTGCTGGGCGTGGACGGCGGTTCCAGCGTGCCCGGCCAGCACTGAGGCAAGCATGGCCAAAGCGCGCAGTACCTATGTC
>JAAZDZ010000573.1 GCA_012512545.1 Alcaligenaceae bacterium
GCAAACAGGTGCGCGGCATTGAGCGCAGCACCTTTCTCATTGATGCCGATGGCACGCTGCTGCGCGAATGGCGCGGCTTGCGCGTGCCCGGTCACGTTGATGCCGTATTGCAGGCTGTACGCGAAAGCTGAGCCGCCCTGAAGCTGTACACATTGGAGCCCAAGGCCATGCCTTTACCGAAACTTCCCAGTCGCATGGGTGACCGGATCACCAAAGAAGAAACCAGCACAGCCCAGGCCCTGACGCCTTCCGCTGCCGCGCCAGCCCGAAAGACAGCGACCAAGGCTGTCGCGAAAAAGGCCGCCAAAACAGCTGCGAAAGTCGCAAAGAAAGCCACGGCGGCCACCGCCAGAACCACAGCGGCCAAGCGTGCCGCCCCGCCCGCGGCAACTCCGCCCGCCGTGCCCGCCACACCCACGGAAACCCTGTTCGAAGATGCGCCGCAAACCATTGCCGCCAGCGAAAGCGGCAGCGCGCAGGAAACCTCCACACAACCCGCGCCACGCAGCGCCCGCGCCACTAAGCGCACCCGCCTGCCTGCTGCGCAGCGCAAGCTGTTTGTGCTTGACACCAACGTGCTGCTGCACGACTCCAATTCCTTGTTCAAGTTCGAAGAACACGATATCTATCTGCCGATGATTGTGCTCGAAGAACTCGACCATCACAAAAAGGGGATGTCGGAAGTTGCCCGCAATGCGCGCCAGGTCAGCCGCTTCCTGGATTCCCTGGTCAACGAAACCGCCGACCTCGAAAAAGGCGCCAACCTCGACGCACTGGGCAACCAGGAAGCCCTCGGTCAGTTGCTGCTGCAGACATCCGCACTGGATCTTGCCCTGCCTATAGAGCTGCCGGTGGGCAAGGCCGATCACGTCATTCTTGGCGTGGTTCACGCTCTGAAAGCACAGTACCCCAAACGCACGGTGGTGCTGGTTTCCAAAGACATCAACATCCGCCTCAAGGCCCGCGCTTTGGGCATGGAAGCCGAAGACTACCGCAACGACCGGGTGCTGGATGACTCCGACCTGCTTTACGATGGCGTTCTGCCCTTGCCGGAAAACTTCTGGCTCAAGCATGGCAAGGATGTTGAATCGTGGCAGCAGAGCGGCGTCACCTACTACCGCATCAAAGGCCCGCTGTGCAGTGAATTCCTGGTCAACCAGTTCGTATACCTGGAAGGCGACATGCCTCTCCATGCGCAGGTGCGCGAAGTCAGCGGCAAATCCGCTGTGCTTTCCACTCTGCGTGATCACAGCCACGGGCGCAACAGCGTATGGGGCATCACCGCCCGCAATCGCGAACAGAATTTCGCCCTGAACATGCTGATGAACCCGGACTGCGACTTCGTTTCACTGCTGGGTCAGGCGGGCACCGGCAAGACGCTGCTGGCGCTGGCCGCGGGCCTCGCGCAAACGCTGGAAAGCAACCGCTACAGCGAAATCATCATCACGCGCGCCACCGTGCCTGTAGGCGACGACATCGGTTTTCTACCTGGTACCGAAGAAGAAAAAATGGCACCCTGGATGGGTGCGCTGGAAGACAATCTGGAAGTGCTGCATCTGGGCGCCGGCCGCCACGATCTGGCCAGCGATTCAGGCGCGGCCGACTGGAACAAGCAATCCACCCTGGAACTGATCCGTTCGCGCATCAAGGTGAAGTCGCTGAACTTCATGCGGGGCCGCACTTTCCTGAATAAATACCTCATCATCGACGAGGCCCAGAACCTGACGCCCAAGCAGATGAAGACCCTGGTCACGCGCGCCGGTCCCGGCACCAAGATTGTCTGTCTGGGCAACATCGCCCAGATCGACACCCCCTATCTCACCGAAGGCAGTTCGGGCCTGACTTACGTCGTAGACCGCTTCAAGGGCTGGCCGCATGCGGGCCACATCACCTTGCAGCGCGGCGAGCGCTCCCGACTGGCCGACTACGCCAGCGAAGCGCTATAGGAGAGCCCCATGGCCCGGAAAAAAAATCTGCTGCCGATTGGCTTCACCATGGGAGATGCCGCGGGCATCGGGCCGGAAATCATCGCCAAAACGTTTGCCAGCGGCCTGCCAGAGCCTGCCATTGTGTATGGCGATGTCGGCATCATGCAGAACACGGTTCGCAAACTGGGGCTGGACGCTCTGCTGCGGGTGGAAATCATCAGCGAACCGGAAGCCTGCCCCACCGACCCCACCATCATTCCTGTGCTCAACCGCTGGCAGCCGCTGCCCGACAACCTGCCCATGGGCCAGGCTCAGGCCGAAGCGGGCCGTGGCGCTTACGAATACCTGTGCCACGCGATTGACAACGCCATGGCGCAGCGCATCCGCGCCATCGTAACCGCCCCCCTGAATAAAAAAGCCATGCAGATGGGGGGCGCGGACTACCCGGGTCACACCGAAATCCTGGCTGAACGCAGCGGCACCCGCCGCTATGCCATGATGCTGGCCAACCCCGAACTACGGGTATTGCTGGTCACCATTCATGTGCCGCTGGCCGCTGTGCCCGGCCTCATCACCTACGAATCCGAACTCGACACCATACGGCTGGCCGATCTCGCCTGTCGGCAGGCAGGGCTGCAGCGGCCCCGCATTGCTGTCGCGGGCCTGAACCCACATGCCGGAGAAGACGGCCGCTTCGGGCGGGAGGAAATCGAAATCATCACCCCCGCCATCGAAACCGCCCGCGCAGAAGGGCTGGATGCCAGCGGCCCCTGGCCCGGCGACACCGTATTCATGCGGGCCCGCATGGGCGAATTCGACATTGTCGTGGCGCAGTATCACGACCAGGGGCTGATTCCCGTCAAATATCTGGGCGTGGAACAAGGCGTCAATGTCACAGTCGGCCTGCCCTTTATCCGCACCAGCGTCGATCACGGCACTGCCTATTCCATCGCCGGGCAAGGCATCGCCGACCCGGCTTCCCTGCGTACAGCCTACGAAACCGCCCTGGCCATGACGCAGCCCATGGCGGTCAGCCAGTAAACGATCCTATCAGCATCCGCACAACTCAAACTATTCAAACCACCCCATCGGTTTGTGCGAATAGCTGTGCGCATTGTTCAGCGTCATGATGGCGAAGTGTTCATCTTGAACGAGTGCAACCATTGCACTACGCATATACAATGCCAACATTGCAACGCTTTCATGACTCTCGCGTTCTGATGTATCACGGCGATCACCCCCCGCCCCATGTCCATATACAACTGCGAAGCGGGCGGGAATGCATCGTCCACTTGCATACCCTGAAAATCCTCGGGGCAGTCAGTCGTCACGAAATACGCGAACCACTCATCTGGATAACCACCAATCTGAATTCTCTTTTCAAAGAATGGCGTAGATACAATCCATGAGCGAACATTTTTTCCCACAATTGCTGAAGGTCGAAGCCCTGGCCCCCTATCGTCTTCGCACCATCTGGAACACAGGCGAAGTGCTGGAAGTCGATGTCGGTCCAGTCCTTCGCAGTCATCCATCCCTGGCTCCCATATTGAATGAAGCCACCTTTTCCCGCGCGCATCTGAGCGAGTGGGGCAGAGCCGTTGAATGGTTTGACGCCGAATTCGGGCAAGATAATGTTTACGCCTGGGCCAAGGAACAATCGGGCCAAGCCAGTCACGAAATGTTCGACTCATGGATACACCGCAACAAGCTGTCGCTGACCAAGGCTGCCGAGGCCCTGGGCATCAGCCGCCGCATGGCCAGCTATTACCGGACTGCGAACAAGCCGATTCCACGCACAATCTGGCTGGCCTGCCTGGGTTGGGAAGCGACCCGACCAGAGCCCGGAGCCCTGCCGCGGTCGCTTGTCAGCTCATCGTCGAAGTGAAATTCAGGAAGCGTGTGCTGGAGCCCTGGAAGGTCAGGCGCACGGTGCCGATGGGGCCGTTACGCTGTTTGCCGATGATGATTTCCGCCGTGCCTTTGTCGGGGGAATCCGGGTTGTAGACTTCGTCGCGGTAAATGAACAGAATCACGTCGGCGTCCTGCTCGATGGCGCCGGATTCCCGCAAGTCGCTCATAACCGGGCGCTTGTTGGGGCGTTGTTCCAGGCTGCGGTTCAACTGCGACAGTGCAATGAGCGGGCAGTTCAATTCCTTGGCCAGCGCCTTGAGCGAACGGCTGATTTCCGAGATTTCCGTAGCCCGGTTTTCACCGCTGCCGCTGCCTGACATGAGCTGCAGGTAGTCAATGATGATCAGGCCGAGCTGCCCACACTGGCGCGCCAGGCGCCGCGCCCGCGCGCGTACCTCGTTGGGAGACAGCGCAGGGCTTTCATCGATGTAGAGCTGCGCCTCCCCC
>JAAZDZ010000574.1 GCA_012512545.1 Alcaligenaceae bacterium
ACGCCGGCCTGATCGAACAGTATTGGGCTACCGCCTACCCGCCGCTGAAACGCCTGCGCGGGCGGCGCAACGCCCTGGCCTGGTGGGTGGAACGCGCCACCAGCTGGCTGGACGAAAACGAGCCTCCCCCCTTGGCCCCGGCCAGCCACGCCGCCATGGTGGACGCCGCCCGGCGCATTGACCAGGCGCTGGCTGAACACGACCCTGAAGCCCCTCCTTTAAGCGGCTTTCTACAGCAGATCAAACGGCTGGATGTCCTGCCGGAACCCGGCGCCCCTGCCGACGACGCTGAAGCGCCCGGCGCCGCCAGCGGGCAAGCCGCCGACAGCCCGCCACAGGCAACCGGCGCAACTGGCTCACCCACAACCGCCGCGCCCGAAGCCGCCGCCGCACAGCCAGCACCACAGCCCGCCCCGCAGCCTGCGCCGCCACCACCACCCGCCCGGGCGCCTGCTGCCCCCGCGCCCATCGCCGCGCCCGACTTTTCCGCGCCCCAGGAACTGGCCGACCTGGATGCAATCATCAACGCCTTGCAGCCCGTCAAGGATTACCTCGGCCATGTCAGCAGCGCCCTGCTGGAAATCGCTCCCCTTCAGCCCCTGCTGATAGAAATCAACCGTTTCGCGGCCCGCGCCTCCATCTTCAGCGCGCCGCCCGCAACAGCCAATGCCACCGCGCTGATGGCGCCGCCCGTTGCCATTGCCGACGCCTTTGCCACCATCAGCGGCACCGGCAATGCCGAAGGCATTATCGCGTTCTGTGAATCCAGAATTCCGGCCTTTCCCTTCTGGCTCGACCTCGACCGGCAAGCCGCCCGGGGCTACAGCATGCTGGGCGAACCGGGCGCGCCCATGCGCCAGGCCATCATCAAGAATCTATTGGCTTTCGTTGAGCGCCTGCCCGGCATTGAAACCCTGACCTTTTCCGACGGCACCCCCTTTGCCAGCGACGATACCCGGCAATGGCTGGAAGAATGCCGCGCCCAGCACAGCAGCGGCGCCCCGCAAGACGCGTTTTCCGCAGTACAGGCGCAGGCCCTGGCCGCCGCCAACGATGGCCGCCACAGCGACGCCCTGCAGCTGTATCAGTCTGTCATACAGAACACGCATTGCGGCCGCGACCAGTTCCGCGCGCGCATCGCCCTGATCGAACTGCTGCTGGCCGCCCATGGCGACATCGACCCCATGCCGCTGGCCCAGCCCCTGATACACGACTGCGCCGCGCTGGACCTCGCGCGCTGGGAACCTGCGCTCGCGGCCCAAGCCTGGCAAACCGTGCTGAAAGCCTGCCGCCAGGCCCTGGCCAACCCCTCCATCAATCAGGATGCCACCCGCCGCCAGCAGTACCTGCAGATCCGCCACGACGCCCTGCAACACCTGGCCCGTGTGGATTTCCCCTCTGCCACCCGCTTTTCACAATAAAGGAGTTCCCCCATCATGCCGATGCCTGGCTACATGACACTGAGCGGTCAAAATCAAGGAAAAATCGAAGGCGGCTGCACCATTTCCGGCCACGAAGGCGCCATCCTCGTGCAAGGAGTGGATCACACCATAGAAATCCCGAAATCCCTGCAGACCGGACTGCCCACCGGACGCCGCATCCATGGCCCGCTGACCATCACCAAGGAAATCGACAAGGCATCCCCAAAACTGTTTCAGGCACTGACTTCAGGGGAACAGTTATCCAGCGCCAAGCTGGAATACCACCGTATTTCCCCGCAGGGCAAGGAAGAGCTTTATTACACCGTGGAAATCAAGAACGCCGTCATCACATCGCTGCGCAAATACGTGCCCAACTGTCTCGACCCGAACAACAAAAGCATCGGCCACATGGAAGACGTATCGTTCACCTACGAAACCATTATCGAAACCTTCACGCCCAACGGCATTGAAGCCCAGGATTCCTGGAACGCGCCAAAGTCCTGATGCGCGCGCCCCTGGCAGCGTTTCTCCCCCCTGCGCTGCCAGCGCGGCAAAAACAATCCATTCAAAAATAGCATAACAACCAAAAGAAACTCATATTAGACAAGCTCCTGTGCCTTGGGCAGAATCAATCCAACAACTAAAGGCAATTGCCTGAAGCAATAAAAAATACAGGAGACAAACATGTTCGTTGACATGCGGCTGCGGCCACCCGTGGCGGGCTGGAAGAATGCCAGGCTTTATTCCCTGCAGGCATTCCAGTCTCTCGCACACCCGGCTTACCCCCGCCCCAAAGGCGCCGAGACTCATGACATGGCCGACGTCATTGCTGAAATGGATGACGCGAACATCGAATGGGGCGTGGCCATGGGCCGCCAGTCCGCCGGGCCGCTGGGGTCGCTCGCCAACAGCGAACTGGAAGAACGGCAGTGAGCTTCAGGCGGCGCCCTTCCCGCTCAAGCAAGGTGACATCCAGCCGGTTTTCCAAGGACTGAAGCCGGGAAGACATCGCAGACTGAGACAGGCCCCAGGCGCGCGCCGCATCCGTAACACTGGCTCCCCGGGCCACCGCTGCAAACACCAACAGGCTTTCCGGGTTCAGTTTCATGTTGCGCCTGCCAGCGCTTCACGCCGCTTCATGGTGCGCACAATGGCATTCAGCGCCACCCCATACATAGGCACGAAAAGCAGCAGGCTGACCCCCAGCTTGATGGCGTAATCCACCAGAGCGATTTCGCCCCAGTTGGCCGCCATGAAGGGGTTGCTGCTGCGCCAGAACGCAATGCTGAAGAAGGCTGCGGTATCCAGCGCCTGGCCGAATACCGAGGACGCCGCCGGGGCGATCCACCATTGCGCATAGTTGCGACGCATGCGGTCGAACACCTGCACATCCAATAACTGCCCCAGCACATAGGCGGCAAAGCTGGCAAAGGCGATGCGGAACACGAAGGTGTTGAATTCGCCCAAGGCGCCCAGGCCATTGAAACTGCCTTCCCGGAACAGCACGGACACCACATAGGAAGCCAGCAGCGCCGGAATCATGGCCCGCGTGATCACGCGCCGCGCTTCGGCCTTGCCGATCAGGCGCACGGTGAGATCGGTAGCCAGGAAGATGAAGGGAAAGCTGAATGCGCCCCAGGTGCTGTGAAAGCCGAACAGATCAATCGGAATCTGCACCAGGTAATTGCTGGCGATGATGATGAGAATATGAAACGCCACCAGCAGCGCAAGATAGAACGGCACCCGCGACTGCGGGACGGAAACAGGAGTCATGAACAACCTTTTTGATGGATGGGGTTAGGGAACCCATGAAAGCCAGCTGAATATTATACGCGAGGGTAGACTACGGCCATCCACTTGTAACCCGCTTCATGATGACGCTGTATGGGCCGACGCCGCAACAGAGCCAAGGAACACCCGCCTGATGTTTTCATCCTCTCAGCCAAAAGGTTTCGTATTCGATCTTGAAGTCGTCCCACCCAAAACGGGGCAGCGCCCCCGCATCACCATGGTGGGCGCACTGCGGCCAGACCTGAACGCCGAGCTTGAAACCAAGGTATCCGGCGAACCCTTGCCCGCTCTCAGGCAGATGGATGAACTGTCCTCCGGGGCCGACTTCGTGCTGGGACACAACATCATTGAGCACGATCTGCCCATTCTCAATGATTACGCGCCGCAGTTATCGCTGTTGGCCCTGCCGCGCATCGACACGCTGCGGCTGTCGCCCCTGGCTTTCCCCCAAAATCCCTATCACCGGCTGATCAAGGATTACAAGCTGGTCCGCGACAGCCTGAACTCCCCCTTGTCCGACTGCCGCTCCACATGGACGCTGTTTCAGGATCAACGCCAGGCGTTCAGCCATCTGCAGGCGATCAAACCCGAAGAACTATCCTGCTACCAAGCCTTGCTGGCGCCCAGCCTGTCCAGCGACCTGGCCCGCTTCTTTGCCTCACTGAGCGGCCATCCGCCGCTGCCGCTGGATGAAGTCAAATGCCTGATTCCGCAACTGCTGCAGGAAACCGACCCTTTACTGAAGCGGGACTTGAAAGTCTGCCGGACGCGCCTGACTCAATTGCTGGAACACGACCTGCAGAATAAAGCGCTGCACTGGCCACTGGCCTATGCGCTGGCATGGCTGCGGGTATCGGGCGGCAATTCCGTGCTGGCGCCCTGGGTGCGCCACCAGTTCCCGGCAGTGAACACGCTGATCAGCGAACTGCGCGACCAGCCCTGCGGGCAGGAAGACTGCCAGTACTGCCAGACCACCCACGACCCGCTGCACGAGTTGCGCCGCTATTTCGGCTTCCCGGATTTCCGTTATGAATCCGAGGGTGAAAGCCTGCAACGCGACATTGTTTTTGCAGGCATGCGCGGCCAGCATGTGCTGGCCATTCTGGCCACTGGCGGCGGCAAATCGCTGTGCTACCAGGTGCCTGCCTTGAACCGCTTTCACCGCAACGGCAGCCTCACCATCATCATTTCGCCCTTGCAGTCGTTGATGAAAGATCAGGTGGATGGCCTGCTGGAGCACAATATCCAGTGTGCTGCCACCCTGAACGGGCTGCTGACCATGCCGGAACGCGCCGAAGTGCTGGAAAAAGTGCAGATGGGCGATATCGGCATTCTGCTGGTCTCGCCAGAACAGTTCCGCAACAGGGCGTTCCGGCGGGCCATCAGCCAGCGCCAGATCGGCGCCTGGATTTTCGATGAAGCGCACTGTCTTTCCAAATGGGGCAGCGATTTCCGGCCCGACTACCTGTACGTGTCCCGCTTCATCAAAGAATATGGCAGTGCCCCGCTGGCCCCTGTCGGCTGCTTCACAGCAACCGCCAAGCCCGATGTGCTGGTCGATATCCAGCACCACTTTGCAGAAAACCTGGGTATTGAATTCAAGGTTTTCCCCGGAGGCCACGAACGCACCAACCTGCACTTCGACGTACTACCCTGCTCCCGCGCCGAAAAATGGCAGCGCACCCACAGCCTGCTGCGCGAGCACCTGGACGGCACCGACGGCGGCGCCGTGGTGTTTGTCGCCAGTCGCAAGAATGCAGAAGATTTATCGGAATTCCTGATCGGCAAAGGATGGGCGTGCAGGCACTTTCATGCCGGGCTGGAACCCCACACCAAAACCGATATCCAGGACGACTTCAAGGCCGGACAGCTGAAAGTCATTACGGCCACCAACGCCTTCGGCATGGGGGTGGATAAAAAAGATATCCGCCTTGTGGTGCATGCGGATATTTCCAGTTCGCTGGAAAACTACCTGCAGGAAGCGGGCCGGGCCGGGCGCGACCAGGACGAAGCGCGTTGCGTTCTGCTTTATGACCCGCAGGATATCGAAACCCAGTTCGGCATGACAGAACGGTCCCGGCTGAGCCTGCGCGATATCCGGCAGATTCTGCGCAAACTGCGCAGCGAGCATAACCGCCGCAAAGGCGGCAAAGTGGTGATTACGGCGGGTGAAATCCTGCTGGACGAAACTGTGGAAACCAGTTTCTCCGCCGACGACCGCGACGCCGAAACCAAGGTTATTACCGCCGTTGCCTGGCTGGAACGCGGCGAATACCTGAAACGCGAGGAAAACCATACGCAGATATTCCCCGCGCGGCTGGCCGCATCCCGGGAAGAAGCCGAGCAACTGCTGAAAAACGCCAATCTGCCCGCGCGCCGCCTGGAAGAATACAGCGCCATTCTGCGTTTTCTGTACGGCGCCAATACGGATGAGCGCATCAACACCGACCACCTCATGGCCCTGACCAGCCTCACCTCGGAAGAAGTGGTCAGCGTGCTGCGGCAGATGGAGGACATGGGCCTGCTGATCAACGATTCGCAGATCACCCTGTACCTGAGGCATGGCGTGGTCGGCGCCTCGAAACAACGCCTGGAACGCGCCTTGACGCTGGAAAGCGCGCTGTTTGAAGCCCTGCGGGAACACGCCCCGGACGCCACCGATGGCCAGTGGCAAGATCTCAGCCTGCCCGCGCTGGCCTCCGAACTCAAGACCCGCACCGGGCTG
Organism: Alcaligenaceae bacterium; assembly: GCA_012512545.1. GTDB lineage: Bacteria > Pseudomonadota > Gammaproteobacteria > Burkholderiales > Burkholderiaceae_B > Yanghanlia. Next base: position 5,938 of record JAAZDZ010000574.1, read on the forward strand.
GAAAACGTGCTGCCGCTGCAAGTGCTGCGGCTTTTGCGCAGCCTGACTGAAGACCAGAGCGACCACTATCAGCACCGCACCAGCTTCGAGATCCGGCAGATCAACCACGATTATCTAAAACTGCGCATCAAGGGCAGTTATTCCTGGAAGCAGATCGAGGAATTTGGCGAAAAACGCCGCGCGCTTGCCGCCGCCGTTCTGGCTCATCTGATCGGCAAACTGCCGCCGGGTTCGCGCAACAAGGATCTGCTGGTGGAAACCAGTTTCGGCCAGTTGATGGCAGTCATTGAGTCCGACCTGGAGCTGGTTTCCAGAATTCCACCCAAGCAACGCCACAAGGCCGTGAGCTATGTGCTGCTGTATCTGCACCGGCAAGACATTCTGACGCTCAACCATGGCATGACGGTGATGCGCCGGGCCATGACCATAGATGTCAATCCGCAAGACCCGCGCAAAACCTTCCGCCGCGAAGACTACCAGCGTCTTGATGAGCACTATCGCGAAAAACGCATGCAGACGCATGTGATGCGCGAATACGCGGAAGTGGCGCTCAAGGAAATGACGGCCGCCCTGCAACTGGTGCTGGATTACTTCACCGATTCGAAGCAGGCGTTTCTCAACCGGTATTTCTCAGGCCGGGAAAACATTCTTGAGCTGGCGACCAGCGAAGAATCCTGGCGCTCCATTGTCAGCCCGCTGAACGATGCGCAGCGCCCCATCGTCATGGACGACAACGATCAGAACCGCCTGGTGCTGGCGGGCCCCGGTTCGGGGAAAACGCGCGTCATTGTGCACCGTATCGCCTATCTGCTGCGGGTGCGGCGCGTGCCGCCCAGCAGCATTGTGGCGCTGACGTTCAACCGCCATGCCGCCATTGAAATCCGCAAGCGCCTGTCGGCCCTGGTGGGCACCGACGCCTATGGGGTCAGCGTGCTCACCTACCACAGCATGGCCATGCGCCTGACAGGCATCCGCTTCGACAACCACAGCAAGGAAGTGGACGAACAGGCCCTGAAAAATGTGTTGAGCGAAGCCGTGGAGCTTCTGGAAGGCAAACGCGAAGTCCAGGGTGAAGACGATCTGCGCGAACAGCTGCTGCGCGGCTATCGCTATATTCTGGTAGACGAATATCAGGACATTGACGACCTGCAGTACCGGCTGGTGGGTGCCCTGGCCGGGCGGCATGTGGAAGAGGACGGCCGCCTGTGCATTCTGGCCGTGGGCGACGACGACCAGAACATCTATGCCTGGCGCAATACCAGCAACCGCTATATCGAACGCTTCCGCGAAGATTACGAGGCGCGCACCAGCTATCTGGTGGATAACTACCGTTCATCGCGCCGCATTATCGAAGCTGCCAACCAGATCATCGAGACCAATACCCACCGACTGAAAGCGGAACACCCCATCCGCATCGACCCGGCGCGCGCCGGGCTGCCAGCCGGTGGCGAGTGGGAATCTCTGGACCCGCAACGGCGCGGCTGCGTGCAAAGGCAGTTGATCCACGCCGCCGACCAGCCGCACGGCAACCTGCAGGCCCAGGCCGCCCTGCAGGAACTGATGCGCCTGCAAAGCCTGAATAACGGGAACTGGGATGATTGCGCCATTCTGGCGCGAACCCGGCATTATCTGTACCCCATCCAGGCATTCTGCGAACAGCGCGCCATTCCGTACTTTCTGGCTTCCGATAAAGAATCGGCCCTGCCGCGCACCCGCGACCGGCACTTCATCGCCGCCATCGACCAGCTGCGCAGCCTTGCCGAACCGCTCAACCCGCTTGATGCCTGGCAGAGGATTGCCGACAGCCAGGCCGTGCCCGACCCTGAATGGCAAGCCTTCTTCCAGACAGCCTTCGCACAAATACAGGAAGAACTGGGCGCGGAGGCGCTGGGCGGCAACGCCCTGATCGACTGGCTCTACGATTACGCGCGCGAACTGCGCCAACAGCCCAGGCAGGGGCTGTACCTGGGCACCGTGCATTCAGCCAAGGGGCTGGAATTCCCGCATGTCGTTTTGCTGGATGGCGGCTGGACAACGCAGGCCGACCGCCTGGCCGATGAACGGCGCCTGTACTACGTTGGCATGACACGCGCGGAACAGACCCTGACACTATGCGAATTCAAGGGCAACCGGACGTTTTCCGCCAGCCTGGCGGACGACACCCACACACATGAATTCCAGGGGCGGCACCTGCCCGAGCTCAACGCCCGCTTCCACCAGCTTCCCTTGAGCGAAATAGACCTCGGCTACGCCGGGCGCCATACGGAAACCCACGCCATCCACGCAGCCATTGCAGGCTTGCGCGCAGGCTCGCCGCTGATTCTGCAACAACGGGACGAGCGCCACTATCTTCTGGATGAAACCGGCAACATCGTAGGGCGACTGGCAAAAAGCTTTCAACCCCCCGCCACAAACCATCGCTGCGAAGTCGCCGCCATCCTCGTGCGTTTCTCCCGCGAAAGCCAGGAAGATTACCGACAACTCGACCGATGCGAGCGCTGGGAAGTGGTCGTGCCGGTTATTTTGAGCGGAGAAGACGGATGTTCTCGTTGATGCAGCTTTGAATCATATTCAGAGTGTCTTCGGTGATGCAGCCCGGATACTGTTGCCTGGCTTGGCCCGAAAAGCCGCTTGCCACATCACAGATATGGTCAATTATGCCAATGGCCGCTTCGGCTGAAAGCTCGGCTTCCTTTGTTCCCAAAGATACAAGAGCTTTCCGTGTGATGCGCAACGCTTCACCCATTACGTCCATCTGGTGATAGCCACCCGGGCCCTCGCAGAAGGTCACGTCATAGGCTGGCGCGAGTGACCATTGCCCTCCGGGCGACATCAGATAGGCGAAGTTTTTCGGGTGGTCGTCACGGTTGTTGAATACGACGTTGAAAACCGCGCGCTCGAAGGCTAATGCTTTTTCCCGGGCATCATTTGTGCAGTAAGCGGTTGCTCGCAGAAAGCTGACGTAATCCAACGCCCCGGGAATACGGAAATCGGCGCCGGTAAATGCCGCAAGGCTTTGCATGGGCACTCGTATAACGCCTTGCCGATCAAACCTTTTGCTGGCAAAAGCAGCCTGCCCATCGGGCAGATCAAAGTATTCTGCATCGGGTGCCTTGATACCGCAATCCCGCAAGCACTGCGCGTACACAGCCTCAATTGCACACACTTCGGGGTGCTCATATTGCGCGGGGAATTTGACCATCCACGCTTCCAGGCCGGGAGTAGCCACAGTGGTGAAGGTTTTCCGGTCAAGGTGGCGATACAACAAGGCCTTGGGCCTGGCGCCGTGCGGCGACCCCCCAATCTGCAACAGCTTTTTCAAGAAAGCGGCCCCCTCGCCCTCAAGCACCGCCTGAACTTCGGCAGCCAACTGTTCAAGAGCTATCACTTCATCAGAGGCAGCCGCCTCTTCCGCTACCGGCTTGAACGACATGGCCCCCATCGTTTCCGCGCCAACATATGCCAGGCGCTCCAGAGGCCCGATGCGTGCAGGACTCAAGCCACGCCGCCTGAACAGGCGATCCATCAACAACATGCCCCAGCCATCTGGCAGAGAATCGTACACCGGGCCAGGCAAACCCATTTGATGGGCAGGAAAATCCTTGCGCAGCCTGGGGCCTTGCAAAGGCAGGCGCAGCGCCGATAACTCCAGCCCCCGGTTGAGCGCTTCGTCGCTGTACTCAAAAGCAATCAAGGGGCGACCCGTGATCGCAGAGGAAGACGCCAGCGAGCCCCAATGCCAGTGTTCCCCCCAGCCATCGTAATAGACATCAACCCGCTCAACCATTGCGCACCTTCTTTCTGATACGCTGGCGCTGACTGCTTTGCTCGTAGCGCAGAATATCGTCCAGGCTATCAAGCCTGGGCTTGAAGAGGTTTTCCAGCTCGTCAGCGTAGCCCAGGACCATGGCGACACGCACCAGGCTTTCAAACGCCACACTGCGACCCATCTCCAGATTCGACAACGTATTTACGCCGATGCCCGCTCGCCCCGCAACTTCGGCCTGCGTCATTTGCCGGGCCAGCCGCTCAGTACGCAGACGTGAGCTCAGCAGTTCAACAATCTCGCTGGGCGCTCGCAAGTTTAAATCCATTATTTAGATGCTTAAATTCTAAAAATGCAGATAACACCCATAATTATAGATTTAAACAGGGAGATCATCAATAAAACAGGACTGGCGACACGCAGCGGACTACGCGATAAATCACCCTGAAATCGGGGAATTTCCGTTTTATCTGAATGGATAGTGGCCTGCGTCAGCGCTTGCCGCCCAGCAGCGAGCCGCCGATTTTCATGAGGTCGGTCAGCCCGACCTTGCCGTCGCCATCCTGATCCAGCAGGCTGCCCAACAAGCCGCCCACGTGGCCACCTTGCTGCTGCGCCTGCTGCTTTTCGGTATTCAGCGTGCGGCCCAGGTCATCGGCATTGAGGTGGCTGCTTTGCACACGCTGCGCCAGGAAGGCCATGACAATGGGCGCCAGCAGTTTCAGCAGGTCGCTTGCCTGGCCCCCCAGGCCGGTCGCCTGCCCCAAGCCGCTTTCCACCTGCCGCTGCTTGCCTGCGCCAAAAATGTGCCCCAGAATCGCCGCGCCATCCTGCTTGCCGGAACCAGCGCCGCCCAGCAAAGAACCAAGCAGGGAACCTACATCGCCACTGCCACCGTGATCGCGTTGCAGCGCATTCATGATGGATGCTCCTCCGCCTTGCTGCGCATTCTGGCCCAAGGCGCCGAACAATAAAGGCAGAGCGGCGCTTACCGCGTTCTGGGTCTGCCCGGCGTCAGCGCCCAACTGTTGCGCCAGTTTTTGCATGGGCGCCCCTTGAAGTTGAGCGAGCAGCGTTTGCGTAAGAGATTCAGAATTGTTCATAACGGCCGGTTGTTTGAAAGAGAAGTGATAGCTTGCAACTATACAAAAGTCCGGCCGGAAATCCGACAGCCAGAAGCTCCGACATCGGCTATTTTCCCTTTGTTGACAAAGGAGGCCTAAGCTCAGTCCTCAGAACAGCTCGATCTTTTTCCCGGTGCCGCCCTGACGCGGGCTTTCATTCAGCAGGGATTGCTCGTAGGCCCTTTCAGCCTTGACGTTGGATATGACTTCCGCCTGCTGTACGGTTGCGCGGCGGCAGAAGGCATCTCCCGTCAGGGGGTCGAACACCACCTTGCGCGACCATGTGCCGCCCATGTCCTCGGCCAGCAGGGGAATGCCTTCCCGCTGCAGCCACTGGCGGGCGAACTCGGCGTTGCGCGTGCCAATCGCCATTTTTATGGCGTTGAGCACATTGCCGCCGCCAAAGGCCTTGGCCACCAGCCGGGTATCCGAGGCGCCACGCGCAAACAAGGCGTTGCGCAGCACCTCCATGGCGTAGTCGCCGTGCAGGACGACGTCATAATCGTTGATATCGCGCCGGTTGCCGCTTGGCAGCAGAAAATGGTTCATTCCCCCCACGCGCAGCTTTGGGTCATACAGGCAGACCGCCACGCAAGAACCCAGGATGGTGGAAATCGGGCGGTCGCTTTCAACCGCCCAGCCGCCGGGGTTGATGCTGCGGGCGCGGCGTTCGAGATCGCGCCCGGAAATCGCCGCCGGGGAGCGTGCCGGGGCGATCACCGCCGAACCACCGCGCAGGGTCATTTGCAGATCAACCGCCATAGGAAATCACCTCCTGAGCGATCAGGTCAAGCGGCACCACCTTGCCGACCGCCCCCATATCAATAGCGGCCTTGGGCATGCCGAACACCACACAGGTGCTTTCGTCTTCCGCAATGGTGCGGGCGCTTGCATCACGCATTTCCTTGAGGCCGCGCGCGCCGTCATCTCCCATGCCGGTCATGATGATTCCCAGGGCATTGCGGCCCGCAACCTGGGCGACGGAACGAAACAGCACATCCACCGACGGCTTGTGCCGGTTGACCACCGGGCCGTCCATGATCCTGACCCGGTACTGCGCGCCGCTGCGCTGCAGCTGCATATGACGCCCCCCAGGGGCGATCAGCACCAGGCCGGGCAATACGCGATCTCCATCCTTCGCCTCGCGCACCTCCATGGCGCACACGCCATCAAGCCGCTGGGCGAACATGGCGGTGAATTTTTCCGGCATGTGCTGCACCACCACAATGCCCGAACAAGTGCGGGGCAGTTGAGTCAATACGGCCTCCAGCGCCTGGGTACCGCCGGTTGACGTGCCGATCGCCACCACTTTCTCAGTCGTGTCGTGCATGGCGCCAGCGCCGCCCGCCGCGGTCGGCTGGGGCGGGCGCACCGCTGTTGCGCCGGGAGCCTGCCGCCGGGCGCTGCTGGTGCGAACCCGCGACATATTGGCGCGCGCCGCCGCGCGCACCGCGCTGACAATATCGCTGCCCGCATCCTGAAGGAACTGCTTCACTCCCAGTTTGGGCTTGGTAATGATGGCCAGGGCACCGGCCGCCATCGCCTCCATGGTGGTCACGGCGCCTTCCTGTGTCAGCGACGAGCACACGACGGTGGGCGTCGGGCGCTCCGCCATCACCTTTTTCAGGAAAGCGATGCCATCCATGCGCGGCATCTCGATGTCAGTCACGATGACATCGGGCCACTGTTTCCGCATTTTCTCCAGCGCCACCACCGGGTCGGGACAGACCGCGATGACTTCGATATCGTTTTCCCGCTCCAATGTTTCGCGATTGACCTGACGAACGACGGCGGAATCGTCCACCACAATGACTTTGATTTTTGACACTGGACTCATGCCCTTGCCACATGCGGGAGGCGGTAAATGGTCGGCTTCACCAGTTTCACGGAATCATTGATGCCATTCAGGCTTTCCGAATGGCCGACAATCAGATAGCCCCCTGGAAGAAGTTTTTCCACTATGCGGGCCACCACCTTGCGCTTGGTTTCATTGTCAAAGTAAATCAT